>JAKANW010000824.1 GCA_021823555.1 Chloroflexota bacterium | reverse complement strand
CCCGGCGGTGACTTGTTGTATGCTGCTGGTGGGCTGGGCGTGTGGGAGGCGCACGCCGGCTTGGTGGGCCGCGTGGGCGAGGACTACCCGCGCGCCTGGCTTAAGGAACTCGAACGGCGCGGCTTCGACATTACCGGCATTCGCATCCAACCCGGCGCACTCGACCTGCGCTCCTTCCTAGCGTATTCTGAGACTCTCGAACCGGTACGCGCCAATCCGGTGTCGCAATTCGCGCGGCATGGTGTGCCGTTTCCCAAAAGCCTGCTTGGTATTCAGCCGCGCCCGGCATCCCAGCCTTTGTTTGCGAAGTCCGATCCTGCCTCGCCGGTCCTCGCCGACATCCCGTCTGCGTATCTTGATACGGGCGTGCTGCACCTGTGTCCGCTCGACCTGAATGTGCACCTTCACCTGGCTGACACACTGCGAAAGGCAATGCGCGTGCTGACCCTTGATCCCTCCAGCGCGTACATGACCCCCACTTTTATCCGCGAAGTGCGTGCCCTGGTCAATGGCTTGACAGCTTTTCTGCCCTCGCTCGAAGAATTGACGGCCCTGTTCATGGGCCAGACTCATGATGTGTGGGAAATGGCCGCTTCCTTGGGCGACTCTGGCTGCGAGTATGTGGTCATCAAGTGTGGGGTGCGCGGCCAGTTGCTCTACGACGCGGTCAACAAACAGCGTTGGGAGATTCCCGCTTATCCGGCGCAGCTGGCCGATCCCACGGGCATAGGCTCGGCCTTTTGCGGTGGATTTCTCACCGGCTATTGCAAGGATTACGATCCGCTCGAAGCTGTGTTATACGGCAATGTCTCGGCGTCGCTCGCCATCGAAGGCTCCGGCCCATTCTTCCTATTGGACGTGATGCCAGGGTTGGCGCAGGCGCGCCTGGCCGCGTTGCGCGGAATGGTCAGAAAAGTTTGAAGGAATTTTAGGAGAAGGATTTGATGAAAGATCTGATCGAACGATTACTCGACCTGACGGTTGCCATTCAACAGGTGCCCGCACCCACGTTTGCAGAAGGTCAACGCGCCGAATTCGTGCGTGATCAGTTCCTGGCCGAGGGCTTGCAGGATGTTTCCCTCGACAGCGCGGGTAACGTGTATGCGCGCCTACCGGGAGCGGACAAATCGGCCGCGCCGCTGGTGGTCAGCGCACACCTCGACACCGTCTTTCCGATGGAGACAGACCTGCGCGTCACGCGTACTTCAGGGCGAATCCACGGCCCGGGCATTGGCGACAATTCGATGGGTGTCGCGGCGCTCTTCGGGCTGGCTTGGTCGCTGCGGGAACGCGGCCTCCAACTCCCTGGCGACGTGTGGCTGGCGGCAAACGTTGGCGAGGAGGGGCTGGGCGACCTGCGCGGCATGAGGGAAGTAGTCAAACGCTTCGGCGCCAAACCGCGCGCTTATCTTGTGCTCGAAGGTATGGCATTTGGATATATCTATCATCGCGCCGTGGCGGTGCAGCGTTATCGTTTTACCATCAAAACTGCGGGTGGACATTCCTGGTCTGATTATGGCCGGCCCTCTGCCGTTCATGAACTTGCCGCGTTGGCGACGCGTATCGCCGCATTGGAGTTGCCATCCACGCCGCGCACTACGCTCAATATTGGTAAGATCGAAGGTGGGACGGGTGTCAATGTGCTGGCTGCGCAGGCCTGTCTGGAGTTGGATCTGCGTTCGGAAGATTCGGCGGTCTTGGCGGGTCTTGTCGCGCGGGTGGAAGAACTCCTCGAAGCCGCGGGCCGGCCTGGGGTCAAGGTGGAAGCGGAGAGCATTGGGCACCGGCCCGGCGGGCAGATTCCCGCTAATCATCCGCTGGTCCAATTGGCGGCGCAATCCCTCCGTTCACTGGGAGTTGAACCGCGCCTGATCGGCGGTTCGACCGACGCAAATGTGCCGCTCAACAAGGGCTATCCTGCTATCGTGATGGGACTCACTACCGGCGGCGGTTCGCATACGATTGATGAATTTTTGGATGTGGAATTGGCGCCGCTTGGGTTGGCCGCGGTGATGAAGGTGGTGGAAGGGGTATGGGGAATTCGGTGATCAAATAGTTTTGCCCATAAAAAATCCCGCAGGCTGTTTGGACTTTGGCCTGCGGGATTTCATTTTCTGCTTTCATTTCAACCCAATTACTTCGAACACTTCCAGCGGTTGGGTTTTGCCTTTGACGGCCATCGGCGAGATGAGCCGGACTTCCACTTGTTTCATCACGCGCTCGTAGGCGTGATGGCTGATTACGATCTGGTTCTTGGCAGAATTTTCTTGGATGCGCTTGGCGGTGTTGACCGTGTCGCCGATGGCGGTGTATTCCAAGCGTCGTTCGGTGCCCACCAGTCCCAGCACTGCTTCGCCGTAATGGATGCCTGCGCCAAAGGCCAGGTGCGCTTCGGGTGGCAGTTCTTTGTAGAGTTTTTCAACCGTATCGCGAATCGCCAGTGCGGATTTTATGGCGCGCAAGGTGTGGTCGGATTGGGGGATGGGGGCATTGAACCAGGCCATGATGGCGTCGCCCATGAATTTGTCAATGGTGCCTTCGTTGTTAAGTACTGCCTCGGCCATGGCGGCCAGGTAACGGTTGAGCACGGCCACTAATTTTTCCGGTGA
>JAKANW010000823.1 GCA_021823555.1 Chloroflexota bacterium | reverse complement strand
TCCACCGCTCGCTCGCAATGACGGGAGATATGGAGTGCCATGAAACTCAGTAAACTTGCCAGTGAGATCGCAGAATCTCCAACCTTTGCGCTGAACGAAGAAGCGCGGCTCCTGCGTGAGCGCGGCGAGCCGGTGATCAATCTCGGCATCGGTGAACCAAAGAATAAAACGCCCATTGCGGCAATCCTTTCCTCCGGCGCGAAGTTAACCAGCGGCGAGGTGAAGTACACGCCGCCCGACGGTCTGCCCTCGATGAAGAAGGCGGTCATTCGTTACACCGAGGAAAATTACGACCGGCTGGTGGCGCCCGAGAATGTGATCATCACCAACGGCGCGAAACAGTCGCTGTTCAATATCTTCTATTCGATTTTAAATCCGCAGGACGAGGTGATCGTCATTGCGCCGTATTGGGTCTCGTATAACGAGATGATCAAGATGTGCCTCGGCGCGCCGGTCGTGGTGACGCCCGAAGACGGGACCTTCATCCCGCGCTTCGAGGATATCGAGCGCGCGGTGACCTCCTCCACGCGGGCGATCATTGTCAACAGCCCAAACAACCCCTCCGGCGCGATCTATCCCGCCGAGTTGATTGACAAGATCGTGAACTTGTGCGAACGCAAAGGCATCTTCATGATCTGCGACGACATCTACCACAAGTTGACGTTCGACCGCAACAAGGCTGTGCCTGCCTGGTCGTTCACCAAAAAAGATGTGGAGAATTCGCACGTCATCGTGGTCAACGGCGTGGCGAAACTCTACGGCATGACCGGCTTCCGCATCGGCTGGGTGGTCGGACCGCGCGCTCTAGTCAAAGTAATGACCAACGTCCTCGCGCAGACCACTTCGTGCGTCTCGCCAATCGCGCAGGCGGCGGCGGAAGGCGCGCTGAACGGGTTGCAGTCCGTGGTGGAGGCGCTGCGTTTGCAGATCCAAAATAATCGTGACGTGCTGTTGCAGGAGATGAAGTCCTTCCATGGCGCGCGCCTGATCGAGCCGGGCGGGACGTTCTACGCCCTGCCGGACTTGCGCGCGTTCAGCAATAATTCTGTGGAACTCTCGAAGTTTCTATTGAAGAAGGCCCTCGTTGTGACGGTGCCCGGCAAGGAGTTCGGCATGGAAGGTCACATCCGCATTTCATTTGCAGGCTCGGTCAAGGATGTGACCGAGGGCATGGATCGCATCCGCTGGGCGCTCGACCCAACCTCGCCGAACGAAATTTACATTGGCGATAAGAAGATGATTCGAGATTGGATGTGAAAGTGCACACGTAGATAAGTACACACGCAGGCACGTCACCTATTTGCCTGTGTACTTGTGTACCTGCCTACCTACACCGGAGAACCATGAACAATTTACTCAACATCAAAACCCCGGGCGAGACAGTGGCCCAGGCGCGAAAAGCAGATTACAACCTGTCCCAGCAGGGGATGGGAAATTTCCGCCTTGTGTATTGGAACCTGCCGACCGAGACTCTTTACGAAGAGGCCATCTTCCGTAATGAAGGCGCGACCGTGCTTGGCGGCCCCTTCGTGGCGCACACGGGCAAGCACACTGCCCGAAGCGCGAACGACAAGTTCGTGGTCCGCGAGACCGACTCGGAGGGCAACGTTTGGTGGGGCGTGCATAACCGCCCATTCGCGGCGGACAAATTCGAGGTCCTGTACGACCGCCTGCTGGGATTCATGCAGGGGCGCGATGTCTTTGTCCAGGACGTCTACGCCGGAGCGGACGAGAAGTACCGCCTGCCCATCCGCATTGTGACCGAGTTGGCCTGGCACAGTCACTTCGCGCGCAACATGTTCATCCTGCCGCAATCGCTGGAGGAATACAAACGCTTCGTCCCGGACTTTACGATTGTCGCCATGCCCTCGTTCAAAGCCGCTCCCGCCGTGGACAACACCGGCAGTGAAACGTTTATCTGTCTGTCGTTCGCGAAGAAACTCGCCATCATCGGCAACACGGCCTACGCGGGCGAGATCAAGAAGTCGGTCTTCACGATCCTGAATTATCTGCTTCCGCTGGAAGGCGTGCTCTCGATGCACTGCTCCGCGAACGTGAACCCGAAAGACCCGAACGATGTCGCTCTGTTCTTCGGTTTGAGCGGGACCGGCAAGACGACCCTCTCCGCCGATCCGACCCGCCGCCTCATCGGTGACGATGAGCATGGCTGGAGCGACGAGGGCGTATTCAACATCGAGGGTGGATGCTACGCCAAAGTGATCGGCCTGTCCGAATCCGCTGAGCCTGAGATTTACGCCACAACGAAACGCTTCGGGACGATTCTCGAAAACGTCCCGTTCGACCCGGTCACGCGTATGATTGACCTCGACGATGACTCGATCACCGAGAACACGCGCGCCTCGTATCCGTTGGAGTTCATCGCCAACGCTGTCCCCGAAAAGAAAGCGGGGCATCCGAAGAACATCATCCTGCTGACCTGTGACGCGAGCGGCGTGATGCCTCCGATTGCGCGGCTGACTCCCAACCAGGCGTTGTACCAATTTATTTCGGGATACACCTCCAAGATCGCCGGGACCGAAGTGGGTCTGCGTGATGAACCGGAGATCACCTTCAGCGCCTGCTTCGGCGGTCCGTTCATGGTGCATCATCCGTATAAGT
>JAKANW010000822.1 GCA_021823555.1 Chloroflexota bacterium | reverse complement strand
GTGGGCATGCTCGACCTGGGCAAACCCTGCCCATTTTTAAAGGACAACCTGCAGTGCAGTATCCACGAGCATAACCCGCTGGATTGCCGCACGTTCCCGCTCCTGCCGGTGTTGAATTACCACGGCGGCCTGGAATGGGAACTGGGCGAGAATTGTCCCTCGTTGATGTTCCTCAACTCGAAATTCGTGGACGCGGTGAAGGAGGTCTGGCAGGATTTATTGCCGCGCCTGCCTCGCGCATGGTGGGACTTGTACGCCTTCGCCGATCATTGGACGGGCTGGCCGCAGGAGGCGGAGTCGCCCCATGCCGCTTGAGGTAAACGGTCCCCATGGCGCAACCCTGCACGAGGTCCATGGCGACTCGGAATTGGTGCAGGTGGCCTGCGATTTATTCGAATCCATTTTCCCCGCAGACCGGCGCTATGTTCCGTATGTCCGCGCCTGCGCTCAGGGGAGGCATCCTTCGCATCCGCACACATATGACCACGTTTGGCTGGTGCGGCAGGGCGGGGAGTGGGTGGGGGTGCGTGTTTTTAGTTTCATCACAACAAGGACGTTTGGGCATGGCGCGTACATCGGTTTCGTGGACTCAGCGCAGGGCAGGGGGCTGGGCCGCTGGCTGGTGGAGCAGACCCACGCCCAGTTGGAGATGGATGCGCAAAGGTTCGGGAAACCCGGCTCCATCGGGTATCTGGTGGAAGTGGAGCGTCCCATGGACGCGCGCTCCGAGCGGGAACGATACGAATCGGAGCGGCGTTTGCAGTTCCATCGCCTGTGCGGCGCAATCATTTTGCCGGTGCCGTTCATCGAACCGGTCATGATCGAGGGTGTAGATTATCTCTCACCCGCCGACCTCGATGGCGAGTCGCCTCGACCGATGCACCTGGTCTGGTTGCCCTCCTCTCGAGGCGCACAGATCGCCAGCCTCGACCTGATTGACCTCGTTCATGGGTTATACTTGGATGTGTATCGTTTACCCGTGAATCACGCTTACATTCAGCAAGCCCTCAAGCCTCTTTTGGGAGAGAGATCATGACTGTTCAGACAGCAACCCCGGCACAAGCAAGCGCGCAGCCCGCGCTATTCATCAGCCTGCGCACCAAGTTGATCCTTGCGCTGGCGCTTTTGTTTATTCTGGCGTTTGTAGCCATCTTCGGCTGGCTAAATAACTTTGTCACCGCCATGGCGATGCGCAATTTGCAGGGCGACCTGCTTGCCACAGCGAAAGCCGCCGCGGCCGGTATTGACGGTGACGCTCACGCCGCGCTTTTGAAGAGCGGCAGCATTGACGATCCCACGTACACACAGATCGCCGAGCACCTGCGGATCATCAAGAAGGCCAACCCGCAGGCTTCCGGCGTGTACACGTATGTGCGCCCCTCCGAAGATAGCGCCGATGTGATCCTGGTGGTCAGCGCCGCCCTGCCGCCCGGAGTCGAGTCGGATGCGGCTTCATCCCAGCCCGTGTCAAGCGATTGCGCCGTCCCGCCTTCCTCGCGTCCCGAGTTGGGACAGGTATATTCCGACACTTCACCGGCCATGCTTAATGGCGTGAAAGTCGCCGGGGCGGATACCGAACTCTGGTCGGACGAATGGGGAACCTGGCTCTCAGGATATGCCCCGATCTACAATTCCAAGGGCGAACCGGTCGGCGCGGTTGGCGTGGACATGTGCGCCCGCGATGTGATTGACTTGCAGGACAATATTCAGCGCAGCGTGATGATCGCCCTCGCCGTCTCGCTTGTGCTTCTTATCGGTGTGGTTTACTTCATCGCCGCCGGCGTGACCCGCCCGGTGCTGGCCCTCACCAAAGTGGCCGACCGTATCGGCGTCGGCGAATACGAGCAGGATTTCTCCAGCCTGCATTCCTCCCGCGTGCAGGATGAGGTGGACAAACTGGCCTCGGTCTTCGAATTGATGGTCGGCAAGGTCTACACCCGCGAGCAAAACCTGCGCGCCCGCGTCCAGCAATTGGAGATCATGATTGACCAGACCAAGCGCGAAAGCCAGGTGGCGCAGATCGTGGAAAGCGACTTCTTCCAGGAACTGCAAACCAAGGTGAAAGACATGCGCACCCGCTTCAAAGAAGAAAGCAAGGGAGAATAATACGGCTTGTTTATAAAACGTGGAGGCCACCCCTCCACGTTTTTCTTTACCGATTCTTTACATTCCCTTCTTGTCAACTTCGCCTGCCTCGACTATGCTTGCGTCATGACCAAGCCAAAAATCCTCGTTGTAGACGATGAGCCGTCCATCGTGAAAGTGCTCGAAGCCTACCTCAAACCGGAGGGGTACGAGGTTTACACCGCCGCCGATGGCCCTTCGGGTCTCAAGTCCGCGCAGGCATTCAAGCCCGACCTGATCATTCTCGACATTATGTTGCCCGGCATGGACGGGATCGAGCTATTAACCCGCCTGCGTCGCGAATCGGAAGCCTACGTGATCCTGCTCACCGCCCGCACGGAGGAGACCGACCGCGTCGTCGGCCTGACAGTGGGGGCGGATGACTACGTCACCAAGCCGTTCAGCCTGCGCGAACTGGTCTCCCGCATCCGCGCCCACTTGCGGCGGGCCTACGGCGATTACGCGGCAGCGGACTCCGCCACAGTGCTGGTCGCGGACCTC
>JAKANW010000821.1 GCA_021823555.1 Chloroflexota bacterium | reverse complement strand
GGCCGAGGCCGTGTGGAAATAGCCAAACAGATAATCGCGCAACTGCCTGCGGTGGGTCTTGTAATATTCGGCCTGAAAAGAAAACTTCAACTTCGCCATATCCACGCCGGAGGGACATTCAGATTTGCAGCCTTTGCAGGCCAGGCAGAGATCAAGCGCGGCATACGTTTCCCGGGCAAGCTCTGACGATAGACCGTGGACTGTAGACCGTCCATCGTCCATCGTCCACGGTCGGGAAATTAAGGCGCGCAATAGGTTGGCCCTTCCTCGGGTGGAATTCGCTTCCTCGCGCGTCGCCTGGAAAGGCGGGCACATCACGCCATCGAACTTGCGGCACACACCCTGTCCGTTGCACTGCTCGATTGCCGTGGACAGCCCGCCGTTGCGCGAGAAATCCAGCGCGGGCGCCCACACCTGGGAACGATAGCCCTCGCCGTAGCGCAAATGCGTATCCATCGGGGGCGCGTCGAACATCTTGTTCGGGTTCAAAAGATTATGGGGGTCAGCGGCGCGTTTCAACAGGCGCATGGCCTCGGTCACTTGTGCGCCATAAGTCTTCTCTATCCACTCCCCCGACACGATCCCGTCGCCGTGCTCGCTGCTCATCGAGCCGCCCAGCCGCATTGTCAGCGCAAAGACTTGTTCGCCAATGCTGCGCAAGGCTCGCACTCCCTCGCCGCGCTGCAAATCCAATATCGGGCGGATGTGCAAACAGCCCGCCGAAGCATTAGCATAGATCCCGCCTTCAGTATTGTGCGCCGCCAGAATACGCTCGATCTCACGTACGAACTCGCCCAGCCGTTCGACCGGGATGGCACAATCTTCGATGAACGCGGCCGGTCTCGCAGACTGTGGGCGCGAGTCCAGGATGCCCAGTCCCATTTTGCGGATGTTCCACACACGCACCTGCTCCTCAGGAGACTCGGCGATGACCAGCACATCCCCAATTTGACGCACCGCTTCTCTCAGAGCCGACAGCTGGTCGCCGCTAAATTCAACGACCAGCACCGCGGCGGGATCTGCGCTTCGACTTCGCTCAGCGCGAAGCCAGCTCATCTGACGCGCGTATGCCGGGACACCCCGCGCCAGGCGGATGATCATCTGCGGAATCAACTCCACCGCGCTGGGGTGGAATTCCAGCAAGCGCGGCACATCGTCGCAGGCTTCGGGGATATTGTTATAGGCCAACACCCCCAGGATCGTATGCTTCGGCTTTGGGACGAGGTTTACCGTGGCGCGGCGCATAACAGCCAGGGTGCCTTCGGAACCAGCCAAAATTGGAGCAAGATTTAAAGTTGAAGGTAAAAGGTTGGCGGGATACGTTTTACCGGTCCACTGCGATGGAATGGAGGGAGACCACGGAAGCAGATAGTTCAGGCGATAGCCTGATGAGTTCCGCCACGATTTTGGATAATGAGCTTTGATGGCGTCTGCATATTGCTCGCGGATCTTCTGCACAGCCGTGACGATATTCGACATTCGAGAATTGGAAGTCGAATTCCAAATATCGAAGCTCGATTCATCGAAAGCCGCCAGACTGCCATCGGAAAGGATCGCGTCCACAGCAAGCAGATGATCGGCGGTCATGCCATACAAAATGGAATGTGCGCCGGTGGCATTGTTGCCGATCACCCCGCCCATGGTGGCGCGTTCAGCGGAGGCAGGGTCGGGGCCGAACATCAAACCATATTTAGCGGCAGCACGATTGAGCGTCGCGAGAACGACGCCCGGTTCAACGACGGCAGTCCGGGCTTCTGGATCAATCTCGATAGTGGAATCCAGCCAGCGCGAGCAATCCAAGATCAGAGCCTCGCCAATGGCCTGCCCGCCCAGGGATGATCCCGATCCGCGCGGCAGGATGGGGATTTTATATTTGGCAGCCAGTTCGACTACGGCCTGCAAATCATCCTGGTCGCGCGGGATGACCACACCGAGCGGCTCGATCTGGTACATGGAGGCGTCGGTGCTGTAGAGGATTCTCGAAGCAGGGTCTGTGCGGACGTCACCCGTGAGAGATCTTTTCAATTCAGCGATGAGATCGGGAGAGAGGGACATGGAATGATTTTAACGCAGACCACCGAGTTCCTGGGGAAGCCGGTGGCCAAATTACATTTCGTATCCACTACAAACAAAGTTACATGTAGTAACCAAACTCTTCGACTGCATCTACCATGGCGAGAACGTTTTCCGCAGGGACATCGTTCATCACGGTATGGACCGCGCCGAGCATGTAGCCGCCTCCTTCGCCGAGAATGCCGATGACGCGTTTGACTTCATCCCGGACTTCCTGCGGCGCGCCGAAAGGCAAAACGTGCAGGGTATCAATCCCGCCGCAAAAGATAATATCTTTGCCAAACTGTTTCTTGAGTTCGGGCAGGTCGGACATTTTTCCCGCCGAAGTCTGAATGGGGTTGAGAATATCCACGCCCATTTCAATGAGATCCTGGATGAGCGGGAAGATGTCGCCATCGGAGTGGAACATCACCTTTGCTTTGGTGCGCTCCTTGATGAAGGCAATGTATTCCGCGTGGATCGGTTTGAGAATGGCGCGGTACATCTTGGGGGACATGAGCAGGCTGTTATTCATCCCCAGGTCATCGCCGATCTTGATGATGTCAATCTTCTCTCCGCACTCGC
>JAKANW010000820.1 GCA_021823555.1 Chloroflexota bacterium | reverse complement strand
CGCCCTACGAGAAGGCTGGCAGGTGATCGGCATCCGCCGCGGCTGGGCGGGCCTCGTGGATGTGATCCGCGATAAAAAAGCGGACAACAGCAACAACTTCCAGATATTGACCGAGGATGTTGTCAACAAGGCCGGGCGCACCGGGGGAACTTTCCTGCACACATCGCGCACGAATCCATCCAAAGTCAAGAAGGGCAGCGTCCCCGAACATCTGCGGGACAAATACAAGGATGACGTCAACGACCTGACGCCCGAAGTGTTGAAGAATCTCGAGTTTCTCGGCATCGATCACCTCATTCCCATCGGCGGCGACGACACGCTCAGCTACGGCGTGCGCATGCACAAGGAAGGATTCAAGGTGGTGGCCATCCCGAAGACGATGGACAACGATGTGCCCGGCACCGATTACTGCATCGGTTTCAGCACCTGCATCACGCGCACCATCGAAATGGCGAACGGACTGCGCACCGTGGCCGGGTCGCATGAACGCTTTGTGGTATTGGAAGTGATGGGTCGTTATGCTGGCTTCACCGCCCTCCTGCCCACCATGGCGGGCGCGGCCAACCGCTGCGTCATCCCCGAATACCGCTTCAACGTAGAGCGCCTGGCTGAGTTGATGATGAAGGATCGCCGCGAGAATCCCAGCCGCTACTCCATCGTTCTTGTCTCGGAGGGCGCGGCCATTGAAGGCGGCGAAATGGTCTTCTCGAGCAGTTCCACCGACGCGTTTGGTCATGCCAAATTGGGCGGCATCGGCGACGTGGTTTCGGACCAGATCAAGGCACTCTCTGGCAAATTCAACAACGGCCGCACCGTGGACATTGTCAACCAGAAACTCGGCTACCTAGTCCGCTGCGGCGAGCCGGACGCGCTCGACTCGATCATCCCAATGGTGTACGGCAACCTGGCCTTTGACCTGATCCTCAAGAAGGAGTTCGGCCGTCTCGTCGTGCTCAAGGACGGTCGTTACGGCAACGTGCCAGTGGACGTTATCACCAGCACCAAAAAGACCGTGGACGTGGAACGTTACTACAACACCGACCGTCTGCGTCCGAAGTTCGAAAACTTCGAAACATCGTACCTGTTCAGGACGTCGAAAGTGTAAACAAGAATACTTGCAAACAAAAGTAGACCTTCCAAAATGGAAGGTCTACTTTTGTTTTATTTCCTCGCTGTGCCGTTGATTCGCCGACTTCCCCTACCGCTTCACCTGGAACGTATCGAAATCCCGCGCCACCGAGACATTGGGGAAGATTGCCTGCGCCTCGGCCTGCACATCCTTTTCGCGGTAGCGGCGTGACAGGTGCGTCAGAATCAACTTCTTGACGCCCGCCTTCAACGCCAATTCTGCTCCCATACGCGCCGTCAGGTGCGAGAACTGCTTTGCCATGTCGGCATCTTCTTCCAGATAGGTGGACTCGATCACCAACGCGTCCGCGCCGCGCGTGACCTCGAGCAGGTCGTCGGTGCGGCCGGTGTCGCCCACCACCACCAGTTTGGTCCCGGCTTCGAGCGGCCCCAGCACATCATCCGGCATAACGCGGCGGCCATCCGGCAGGATGATCGTCTCACCCGCAACGAGTTTGCTGCGTTCCGGTCCAAATGGGACGCCGAGCGCGTCCGCCTTCTCCGGCAAGAAGGGCCGACGCGCCTTCCCTTCGAAAGCGTAACCTAAACAGTCCGGCCCGCGATGCGTAACCGGGAACGCCGTGATGGTAAAATCATCTGCGTCGAAAAACACGCCGGGTTTCAATTCGTTCAGACGGAGCGGCATGGGCGGCTGGTTACCGCGCAAGACAACGCCATACAACAGGTCATGCACACGATCAAGCGTGGTGCGCCCGCCGAAGATTTCCAATTCATCGATCGCTTCCCAGCGCAAGAAGGTGGACATCAGGCCGCCCAATCCCAAAATGTGATCTAGGTGACCGTGCGTCAACAGGATGCGCGTCAGACGTTTGAAGCCGATGCCCGATTGCAGGATCTGGCGCTGCGTGCCTTCGCCACAGTCGACGAGAAACCGATATTCATTGTGGCTGACAACGAGCGCCGATAATCCGCGTTTGGCAGAAGGAGCAGAGGCTGATGTACCAAGAAAGAGGAGTTCAAACAACGATTTTCCCTTTTGAATCACAAAGATGCCGGCGGCCAATTTTAACCTTGCAACAGTGAAACTTTGTGACTTCGCGATAAAGATTTCGCACGCTTGCGATAGTGCGACACAATTGTACCCCAAGAAAAACCGACCATTTGTGCTATAATTTTTCCGCGCGCGTTCAAGAACATAGATCAACGCTTCGCCGCGTGCCGTTTGAATCAAAACCCATGCCCATCATCTTTGGTAACAAGCCCCCCTCCAGACCCAAATCAAAGACCGTCCAGCCAGCGAAAAGAAAAGGCAAGGCGGCCTCCAAACCGGCGCGCCCGGGCAAAGCCGCCGAACCGCCTGCCCCGCCTCCGCCCGCCGCACCCGGCTGGTGGGATCGTCTCCCTGGTGAACGCAAACTCGACGTGGTTGGCATAGGCATGGCAATTGTCGGCGCGGTCATCCTGCTCAGCCTGTTCACCGCCAATCGCAGCGCATTCACCAGCGGCTTCATCCGCATTCTCTCGCAAATTTTTGGTTGGGGGCTTTATCT
>JAKANW010000819.1 GCA_021823555.1 Chloroflexota bacterium | reverse complement strand
GTGCTCAACAACCGGTAGGCGGAGGCGTTCATCGGCAACGCGCCAAAGCCCTCGGTCACCACAATCGGATAACGCATTTTCATGGCAATCGGGACGATGGATGGGTTAAGGCTCGAAAGGATCAACCCGCGCACGGGCAGTTCAGCCGCGGCTTCCAGCACTTCAGCTTCGCGGCAGTGCCCGCCCAAAATGACCAGGCCGCGCAGACTCACATCCAAACGGCCGGTTTCGAGCACTGAGTCGGGCTTTTCCATCAGGTTTTCCATCAGCCCCATCTCGATGCGGCCGTTGCCCCACACACCCTGAATGAGCGCGCCCGAAGCCTGGATGATCACGCCCCGGTCTGGGACCACCTGCATGACCAGCCCGGGCAAACCGGCCCTCAATTGGAAATTGACCTCGCCCACTTCGAGTAAGACTTGCCCCCCACCAGCCGCAACCACCCGACCTTCGCGCGGCGTCCGCACTTCGCGCGGGAATGGTCCGCGCGTGGCGGCCACCAGCGCGCTGGCAGGCAACTCATCGCCCACCTTGCAGCGGATCAATTTATCGGCCGCGGCGGTAGATAGTCCAAGTTTGCGGGCCACATCGATCAAAGCATGTTCACGCGCCCAATGCGTTTCAGCCACCACGTCAGTGGCGGAGACACGCTGATTGACCCGCACTGAAACCGTACCCGGCACAGGCAGGAGGCGTTCGCGTAAAACGGTGGTAAGAGCCAAAACGTGAGTTACCGGCGCCAGCATCTTCCTAGCCTCCCAAGGTCCACAGCCACTTCTTGATCAGTTCACGCCGGCGTACCGGATCGCTCGTCAGTTGCAGCGGACGGCCGCGCGCATCGATCACCACGCCCAACGCGCCGCCGCTCACCGTCACAGTTTGAGAACGGCCCGGGCCAAAACCAATATCCGCACGATTCAGCGGCTGGAGAGACAGCCGTCCGGTCTCTCCCATCCCCAAGGGCAGTGCTTCCAACCCGCCAGCTTTAACTTCGATATTAGTTTCATGCTTGTTCGAATCGACCAGTTTGGCGCGCAGCACTGGCGTGCCATAGCTCGCGTTCGATACCACCGAAATCACCATTCCCAGGTTTTGGAGCGCTCCAGAGAAAATCACCTGCACCGGCAGGATATTATTCAGTTCTGAGCTGGCGCCAAGCAATGGCAGCAGGTTGCTGCGGTCAAGCATGAAGTGCGTCAAGCCAACCGGTTGGATGGCATCCAGCAACAGCACCAGACTTTGCCCCAGCGCGGGTGCATCGGAGAGCGCGCCGCCGCTGGCAATGATCAGGTCAAAGAGCGGCAGCAGGTCCGGGCGCAGTCGGCGCGCGTCGGACGGAAAGTCGCGTTGGGCGGCTTTCAATGAAAGCAGCATGTTCTGTCGTGCGATGGCTTGGGTGATGGCCTGATCCTCCACAGTGGCAGGCAGTGTGGCCGGATATAACGATTTTTGATACAAATAATCGCGCACAGCCGAGATGGGAATATCCAGCGCCAGCCAGCGCGTGATGGAATCCAGGTCAGTACGCTCCAGCAGGCCAGCAAGGTTTTCACCCAATCCAAATTGTGGATAGGTGTGCAGGCTAAGTTTCCCGTTGAAGCCGGCCGCGACCGTAGCGGCGGACGCACCCATATCCACACTCAGCACGCCTCCCTCCGCACCGGTCTGACTGAGGAAGCGGATCATACGCCCGGTGGCATAAGAGGTGGGCAGGATGTGCCCCTTCGTCCAACTCTCTAATTCGTCCACGCCGCGTAATTGGCCGCGCCGGATTCCAGTCAACATGTCGGCCAGTTCGTGCGCGGCCGGTTCGAGATCCTCAGTGTCGAGCGAAGGGCGGACGTTGGGACTAATGTGCAGCGAAGGAGTCAGATCGCCCAACAGGGTTTTGATGTCCTCGCCCAAACCATGATTCCCGGCAAACAAAATAGCAGGGCGTTTCTCGGGCGGCATCACGTAACAGGCCAAGCCAACCGCTTCCACCATCTTTTTGATGGAACGCGCCGCGCCGCCGTCGGTGCCCCCAGCGATGACCACCAATTCGGGGCGGGCGCGCAGGAAGCCGTCGATCTGTTCCTCCGGCCGCCGGTGATCGTTCAAGTCGAGCGTTTCCACCACGCGGCAATAGCTGGTCTCCACCAAACGCCGCGCCGACTCCAGCGAGACATCGGAGAGCAGGCCCACGATGGCGGTGCGGATGGCTGGTCCCGTGGAGAGCGTGGCAACCAACGCATCGATGCCAGACCCGTCGGCTTGGGCCGGCACGATCAGGTGACGGTCCTTGTCGAGGAATGTCCGCCCGGTAATCGTCTGGATGGCTTCGATGGCCTCGCGCACACCCATGCCAATATCCCGAAACGGAACTTCGGCAGTGGTGGGCGCGTGCCCGATTGCGACCAGACGGTAATTGCCCTCGACGACATCGAAGAGCACCGCGCGGGTGTTCGTCGCGCCGATGTCTACAGCCAGGAGGGATTCGCCTTCAACCAGTGATGTTGGCATACGCGTTTAGAAGAATAACGAGAAAAGTGAATGAATGCGTTCAATCAGGGCGGTCAAAGCGGCGGAATACACACCCGCAAACAGCACCCCGAACGTGATGGCAACAAACAATTGCCCGGCCCAAGCCACAGTCCCAA
>JAKANW010000818.1 GCA_021823555.1 Chloroflexota bacterium | reverse complement strand
ATTAGAAACAGGCGGGATGCCCAAGGAATGGCATATTCAAACGCGTACAATGGCGATTGAATCCAGCCAAGCGCGTTTGCGATCAACCCGGCTAAATAGATAAAGAAGACCAGTCCCAACAGGTTGAATACGCCAAACATGCAGCCCATGCGGCGGAAATAGGGGTTGCGGCGAAAATGTCCGCGCGGCGGAGGCCAGGGTTCGTTTTCCGGCCACCAGAGCGGGCGATGCGAAGGGAAGAAATTGCGCTTCATGGCTAGTAGTAGATCGAGATCGCATCACGCTCTGCGATCATCGGTCGGTGAATTTATATCCTACGCCGTAAACTGTCAGGATGTAGCGCGGCTCGGAAGGAACCGGTTCGATCTTCTTGCGAATGTTCTTGATGTGTGCGTCGATGGCGCGCTCGTAGGATTCGAAGGCCACGCCATGGATGCCATCCAGCAACTGGGCGCGGGTGAAGACGCGTCCCGGTTGGCGCGCCAATGCGGCCAACAGCTCGAACTCGGTGGGTGTCAGTTCCTCGATGGCGCGGCCCTCCGAAGTCACGCGCAGGCGCGGCAGGTCGAGGGTCAGGTCGGCGGCGCGGATGACCTCCACTTCCGGGTTGGCCGCGTTCTCCATCCGCCGGAAGATGACGCGTACGCGCGCTACCAGTTCCTTGGGGCTGAACGGCTTGGTGATGTAATCATCCGCGCCGAGTTCGAGGCCGAGCAATTTGTCCACCTCCTCGGAACGGGCGGTGAGCATGATGATGGGCGCGTTGGAGAATTTGCGAAATTCGCGGGTGAAGTCCAGTCCGTTGAGATGGGGCAGGCCCAGGTCCAGCACGACCATGTCGGGTTTGCCGGCGCGGGCGGAGGTTAATGCGGTTTTTCCATCGTAGGCAATGTTGACAGCGAAGCCGGCCCGTTCGAGATAATCGCGCACGAGCTGGGTGATCTTGGGTTCGTCATCAACAACAAGGATGGTTTTAATTGTTTTTGTAGGGGCAGGATGACCCCGCCCCGTGACCATTATACGTGGTTATTCTTTCTTATCGCCGGGTTGCTCGCCATGCATTCGTTTGTGCCATTCTTCGAACATTGGCGGGACGCCGTTCTCACCCCAGCGCCTGTGCATCATCAGCCCGTGTATGAAACCGAAGCGTGGTCCCCACACCATAAAATGGAAGGCGCGGAATGCCAGGACGACAAGGAAGAGCGGGATGAGGAGGCCGAGGTAGCCGTAGTAATACGACGCGGGTGCGGCCTGTTCGTTGGGCGCGGCCGATAGGGTCACAGGCGAAGCGTGCGCCACGCCGGCGCTGTAGGCAAAGAAGGCAATCCCAGCGATGGCGGCGATCAGCACCAAAGCGGAGACGATTCGAAGTGCGATTTTACCGTTCATGATTTACTCCTTTTGTGAATGGAAATCTGGACGAGAGTATAGGATTCAGTTATGAAGCAAGTGTGAAGCGACAAGGGAGAAATATAGGATTACAAACAACCCTCAAAAATGACAAAGTACACATTGAAAAAGCGGTGGCAGGAGTGTATGATGGGTTGGTCAACCGTTTTTTAGGATCACATTCGTGGGATGTCTTCCCCAAGACGTGGACGCCAGAGAGATTGCTGTTGTCAAGGCTTTGAAATGACTGTATCCTCTGAAAACAAAACATCCGAAAATCAGCATCTGGTTGTCCGCCCCCCGACCTGGATGTTTTTTCTAGGTGCGGGGGGCGGTTATTTTATGGCGGTCTGGGTGGGGGTGGAGCTGACCTCCCGCGCCGAGGGGCTAGCGCTAATCTGGCCGGCGAGTGGTGTGGCTCTGACAGCCATGCTGCTCACGCAGAGACGACAGTGGCCGCTGATGCTGGCGGTGATCTTTGCGGTCAACGCGGCCAGCAACCTGATCTACGGGAATCCCTGGGGGGCTAGCCTGGGATTTGCTTTCGCCAATACATTGGAACCCGCCCTGGGCGTGTGGCTGATCCGCCGTTTCCAGCCGGACGATTTCAGTATTTCCAGGCTTGATGACCTGGCTTTGCTTATTTTGGCGGCCACCGTGGGAAATGGTATCACGGCGCTAGTCGGGGCGTTGGTGCCCACCCTGGCCTATGGCTCGAATTATTTTTCAGTTCTCCGCGTTTGGTGGCTGGAGAATGGACTGGGCATCCTGCTGGTAACGCCGTTCTTAATTTCGTGGTTGACACAGCCCATAAAATTACAGCCGATCAGCCGATTGCGAATTTTGGAGACACTATTTTTCCTGGGGACCATAGGGCTGTTGCTGTGGCGATACTTCGGCCCCATTGCGCCGCTTATCCATGACTCATATGGGGATTACCTCATTTTTCCCTTTGTCATTTGGGCGTCGCTGCGTTTCAATCCGCGCGGGGTAACGGGGTTTCTCTTTCTTTTTGGAGCCGTCACCATTTGGGCTACCACCCAGGGATACGGCCTGTTTGGTGGGCCGCCAGGTGACTTGGATGAGCACTTGCTTGTGCTTCAAATTTATTTGAGTATCGTGACCATGTCTGGCATCACCCTTTCTGCGGTGGTGACCGAGCGAATGCAGAGCCAAAACCGCAACCAGAGTATTCTGCAAACCGCCATGGATGGATTTTGGATGTTGGACTTGCATGGAAAAATCCTGGATG
>JAKANW010000817.1 GCA_021823555.1 Chloroflexota bacterium | reverse complement strand
CACGGTGGTAACGGCGGTCTTCAGTCCGGATGAAAAGCGGATCGCATCCTCCTCGATGGATGGCACAACAAAAATATGGGATGCAGACAGCGGCGAACTGCTTCTGACTCTCTATGGCGATGGAAGCGGAGTCCAGGGCGTTGGCATCACGCCAGACGGTTCCCGCCTCGTCACTGCCAGTGGAACAGGTCTACGAATGTATGTGTTGAACCTGCCTGACCTCATTGCGCTGGCGCGCAGTCGGCTGACGCGGACATTGACCATTGAGGAGTGCCAGCAATATCTTCACGTGGAGGTTTGTCCCGCCGCGCGGTGAGCCTTGTTTGCAAACCCCTTCGGCTGGACAAAAGAAGTCGCTGAGCGGACGGTCAAAAAGTTGGTGGAGCAGGGCACAGAAGCCTATTTTTTCCGAAACCTTCATAAATACCCCACGTATATCGAATAGGTTTCGCAGTCTTTCCACCCCAATCTTTTCATAGGAGTATGCCATGACAAGACAAAGTCGCTCCCAACTGGTTCTGGGCATTGTGTTAATCCTGCTCGGGACCTGGTTCGTCGCTCAGAAAACCTTCCCTTCGCTGGCAGAATTTACCGATCAATACTTCCAGGGGCCGTTCATCCTGGTCTGGGTCGGAGCCTTTCTGCTTTTCCTTGGCCTGTTCACCGGCAACCCCGGCATGGCTGTCCCAGCCGCCATTGTGGCGGGGGTGGGCGGCATCATCTGGTACAACGACAACTACGCGGCGCAAGGCCAGGGCGCCTGGGCTTACATGTGGACTCTCATCCCCGGCTTCGTGGGTCTCGGCTCGGTCATCGCCGGCCTGCTCGGCGACAACCCGCGGCAAAACATCTCGCGTGGCTTGAACTCGATGGTGGTCAGCGCGGTGTTGTTCATTATCTTCGCGGCCATCTTCGGCGGCTTGAACCTGCTTGGCAATTACGGCCCGGCGATTCTGCTCATCCTGCTCGGCGTCTGGCTCCTCGGACGCGCGGTGTGGAAATCCTTCCGGGGCGGAAGAGGCGAAAATGCGTAATGGAAATTTGTTTTGGGGCGCGCTGCTCATCCTGTTGGGCGCGCTTAGCCTCTTCAACGCCACGCAATTTTTTTGGCCCATCACGCTGATCATTGTCGGCGCGTGGATCCTTGTTGGGGTGTATATGCGTGGTTCCGCCAAAACCGAATCGGTGGCGGTGGATTTACGGGAAGCGCGCGAGGTGTCGCTTAAACTCAACCACGGCGCGGGCCGCTTGAACGTCCGTGGAGGCGCGGCGATGGGCAAGGCGCTGGAGGGCGAATGCGCCGAAGGCGTCCACGTCAATTCGAATCGCGCTGAAGACCGTCTCGATATCCACGTGGGAGCCGACGTGGCTTTTGTCCCGTTGATTGGAACCAATCGCGGATTGGACTGGAACCTGCGCCTCTCGAACGAAGTCCCGTTCACCCTCGACCTTGAAATGGGCGCGAACCAATCCATTGTGGACCTGACCGCCGTGCGCCTCACCCGCCTCAACGTCCAGACCGGAGCGAGCTCCACCGACATCACCCTGCCGGCCAGTGGAAGCGTCACCGCCGAAGTCCACATGGGCGCGGCTGAAATGAAGTTGCGCATGCCGCAGGGCGTGGCCGGACGCATCCGCTCACAGTCTGGCCTGGCCGAGATCAACGTGGACCGCGCGCGTTTCCCGTACATGAACGGCGTCTATGAATCGCCGGACTTCGGCGCCAACCCCAACCGCGTTGACCTGACCATCGAGGCCGGGGTGGGCAAGGTTTCGGTCTGGTAAAGGAGTCACGATGAGGCGAATAGATCCTTCCATTGTGATCGGCTTGGCGCTCGTGTTGCTGGGCAGTTTGTTCGTGTTGCAAACCATGGGCATCCTTGCTAATGTCGGCGACATTTTCATGGGGCTTGTTTTCCTGGCAGCGGGAGCCGCGTTCCTTGTTATGTACTTCACCGGCTCGTGGTGGGCGGCCATCCCCGGCGCCACCCTCGCGGGAATCGGCGCGCTGATCCTTCTGCCCGATTCGCTGGAGGAGTTTGGCGGCGCTGTGTTCCTTGGCGGGCTTGCGCTGGCATTTTGGCTGGTCTACTTCCCCGCGCGCCAGGAACGCTGGTGGGCGTTGATTCCCGCTGGCGTGCTGACCACCCTGGCCTTCGTTTCGTTCGCTCCGCAGTTTGTCAGCGACGAAGCCTCGGGCGGAGTTTTCTTCCTCGGCCTTGCCTTAACCTTCCTGCTGGTGGCCCTGCTGGCGAATATGCGCTGGGCTTGGTACCCCGCTGGAGCCCTTGGCTTGTTGGGCATCCTCCTTGTCATATCGGCGGGCGGCATTGCGAATTACATTTTGGCGGTTGTGCTCATCGTTGCCGGTTCGCGCCTGATCTATCGCTATTTCAAGTACGAGTAGTGCTGATAGAAAAGGCCCCCGCAGGAATGCAGGGGCCTTGATTTTATGGAGGGCGTCATTCCGCCGCTAAAACTTCGATCTCCGGGAAGAACTGATGGATGGTTCCCTCCACCCAACCGTGCAACGTGGACGGGAGCAGTGGGCATCCGAGACACGCGCCTCCGAGCATGACCTTGAGGCGGTTCCCGTCGAGCGAAACGAATTCCACCGTCCCGCCGTGGAACTGCTCCACGT
>JAKANW010000816.1 GCA_021823555.1 Chloroflexota bacterium | reverse complement strand
CCAACGCGGCCAGTCCGATGCGACGCGCCAGCTTCCCCCAACTCCAATGATCCTTGAGGGCATAGTAGATCATCGCAGTCGCCACCATCCCCAGCGGCGGCAAGAGAAAGTCATAACCGCTGAACACGCACTTGAAAAAGATCAAGCCCACGATGATCCAATTCAAATTTCGTTCCTTGAGAGTCTTTCCCAAGGATTCGCGGCGCAGCAGAAACAGCACCACCACCATCGGCAGGAAATAATCCCAAATGGAATAAAACAGATTGCGGCCGTAGAAGGTGATCCACATCGAGAGTAACGTGGAGACAAGCACAGTGAAAGCCGTGATCCAACCAAATTCCAGAAAGAACCAAACGATCAGGGCCGAGAGTGTCAACGCGGTCATCAGGGAGGTAAAGGCACGGAATAACCGCAGGTTCAGCGCGGATGAAAACGGGCTGAGCCTGTCGAGCAAGCTGAAGAACGCGGCCTGCATCCCACTTTGCGATTCGTACGTCATGTACGATGAAAATTTCCCACCCGACAGATACACCTGGTATTGGTGGTCATAATCGGAGACATTGAGGTCCGGCGAGGCCGCGTCACCCCAGCCCAATAATGCGCCTTCGGAAAACAACCCAGCTTGGCGTGACTCGACCATGCGCCCCAACACCAAACTCTCGCTGTCCTGCTGGAAACTGCTGTAACTTTCCGCCGGGCTGAGATGCCATTGGTTACGGTCAAAACCGAGGAACAGCAAAACCGTCGAAAGCACGAACATAAAAACAATTTTCCAAGTCATTACACGCGGCATAAAAAATCTCCAAACATGGAGCGGGCTGGCAGCCCGCCATAAGGTGGTACAACACATCGCTTTTCTCTCTGAATGTAGCGACGGCCTATTATAACCAGCGCCAAGAAATCAGCCCAACCGATTTCGCACCAACACCAATGGATGCGGCGCATCCTTGCCTGCGCCCTGCTGAATTTGCATTCGGCAAACCGAACCTGTAGAAGCCAAATGTTCGGCAACGCGCGCCTTAGGCAGCACGCCCAACTCCCCCACCCGCATTGAAAGCTCATAATGTTCGGCATCGTAACCAAATGTCCCGGCCATGCCGCAACAGCCCGCCTCCATCACTTCCACTTCAAAACCAAACGCCCGCAAAAATGCGATCGTGGCCGGCACGCCGGCGGGCAAGCCGTCACTGGCCGGCCCCTCGGCCCGCTGGTGACAGTGTGGATGCAGGGTGATTTTTCGTTCTATCGAAGTTGCCTGATTGCCTGTGTTCTTTATACCGGCTACGCGCAACTCATCGAGCGCTCCGGAACGCAGGAGGAACTCATCTACCATCCAAGTGCGCGCAATGATGGATTCGATCTCGGCGCGGCGATCAGGCAGCAACGCGGCGTACTCATGCTTGATGCAATACACTTCAGGCGGCTCGCATCCGACCACAAACAGGCTTGCTCCTGCATCGTGGACCTGGATCGCCCTCAAGACGGATTCGGCATGACGGCGCGCAGCCTGGATGAATCCTTTCGAGAGCAGCGACGCCCCCGCCCCCACCACCGGCAGGACATCCACTTCGTAGCCAGCCCGGCGCAAAATTTCAAAGGCGGCTTGCTCCACTTCCGGCTCGATGTACCGCGAGAACACATCTGGCAGAAAAAGCAGTTTGCCGCGTTTACCCGCCTTTGCATTCACCTGATCCTTCGCGACCGATCTTCGAACGGCAAACACAGGAAACGGACGCGCCTCCGCCATCCCTGCCACGCGCGCAATCAGCTTGTGCGACCAGTCCATTTGCATGAACGCGTTCGCCAGCGGTGCGACCGGTGACAACCATTTTGCCGCGACGTGAAAGTATCCAAACAAATAATCGCGTAAAGGCCGCCGATGTGACTTGAAATACTCATTCATGAACTCGTACTTCAACTTCGGCATATCCACGCCGCTGGGACATTCGGAGGTACAGCCTTTGCAGGCGAGGCAGAGATCGAGCGCACTGAATGTAGCTTTGGAAAGTGAAAAGTGACGGGTGGTGAGCGGCGCGTTAATCAGCGCCCGCAGCAGGTTCGAACGTCCGCGCGTGGAGTTGCTCTCCTCGCGCGTCGCCTGGAACGACGGGCACATGACGCCGGTATCTTTGCGGCACACGCCCTGCCCGTTGCAATGTTCAATGGCGCCGACCAGCCCGTGGTCATGATCGAAGCGCAGAGCGGAAGTCCATGCTTGGGGATGATAATTTTCCCCAAAGCGCAGATGTGCGTCCATTGGCGGCGCGTCGAACATTTTGTTCGGGTTGAGCAGGTTGTGCGGGTCGGCAGCGCGTTTGAGCAGGCGCATCGCGTTGGTCACATCTTTACCGTAGGTTGGCTCGATCCACTCGCCAGAGACGATGCCATCGCCGTGCTCACTGCTCATCGAACCGCCCAGACGCAGCGCCAGCGCCAGCACCTGGCTGCCAATCGAACGCAGAGCGCGCACGCCTTCGCCAGTGTGCAAATCCAAGATCGGGCGGATGTGCAAACAGCCCGCCGAGGCATGAGCGTAGATGCCGCCCTCGGTTTTGTGCTCGGCCAGAATGCGTTCGATCTCGCGGATGAACTCGCCGAGATGTTCCACCGGGATGGCGCAGTCTTCGATGAACGCCGTCGGCCG
>JAKANW010000815.1 GCA_021823555.1 Chloroflexota bacterium | reverse complement strand
AGGGATACTCAGGGCTGGCATTTTCCAGCAAATCTTCATAGGCATGGATGGGTTTGAGAGTGGTTTCTTCGGGAACTTTATCCCCCATGACGACGTAGTGCCTGATGTTCTTGAGATGCGGCGCAAGTTTTTCCACCGCCGGCAACAGGGTGGGGTCAACGAACAGCACCTGGTCATCTGCGTGGGCGATAATGTAGGCCAGTTGATCGCCCGGCAGGCGCAGGTTGAGCGGGTGCAGCACAGCGCCCATGCACGGCGCCGCAAAATACAACTCCAGGTGGCGGGCGTTGTTCCAGGCGAAGGTGGCCACCCGGTCGCCGCGCTTCACGCCCAATTTCTCCAGGGCATTGGCCAGCCGCGCCACGCGCTCGGTCATCTGCTCGTAAGTGAAACGCTCCAAGCCCGGCCCAGCTTTGGTGACAATTTCCTTTTTGGGGAAAAGCCGCCGCGCCCGTTCCAGCAATGGCGTAAGCGTGAGCTGGTAATCCATCATCTGTCCTTGCATAAGAAGCCTCCTGTTTGGCGGGAAATGTGGAACACTTACAATTGCATGGACGTACCTGGAATTAAATTGTTATGCGGGCAAGTATAGCACGCCTTTCGATCCCCGCATCGTGTCATTCTGAGGGAGCGACACCTGTACCGCACTGCGTTCGATGCGGTGTAAGTGAGCCAAAGAATCCCCGTCACAGCGGCGGAGACCCTTCGTTCGTTGCAGACACTCCCTCACATCGCCCCGACACCTGCACTCCCTAGCACCGCCCGCTAGGGCAGGTGTGCGCCAGGTGCAAGTGTGTCCTTCGGGAGGGCGACACGAATAGCCGATTTTTGCTTATCTCAATGTCAATCCGCGCCACGCCTCACGGGCAGGCCTGCACGTAGGCATCCAGGTCATGATTCTTGAGAATTCCGGTCATGTGCAGCGCCGCAGCCTGCGCGCAGAACTGGCTGAACGAGATGCTGGTATCTGTGTATTCCACGGCGAAGACAGGTTTGCCGGCCTGAATGAAAGGCGACATGGCCGCGCACGAGCCCCACAGGTAACATTCTTCGCTCAGTCCCCAGTCAAAGTACGGTAACAACTGGCTGATTTGGTCCGAATCGTTCTTCAAGCCAATGGAGAGTCCGCGGGCGTGAGCCTCGTCTGCCAGCCAGGCGTTGAAGATCAACTGATCCTGCGCACTGAGCGGGAAACCGGTATCGTTGAAATAACCGATCACATTGTCGGCATCCACCCCATCGAAGCCCTTGGATTTGCACAGGTCCAGCCGGGCGCGCAGGATCGGTGCCAGCAGATCAATGCGGCGGATATCGAGCCAGCGTTCGCCTGGCCAGCCTACATACTCTTTTCCCAATACCACTGCTGGGAATTGACCAGCGTCCGGCCGCCAATCCTCCCAGGAACCGGCGTCCAGGTAGCACATCAACTTGCGACCCTGGCTTTTCAGCGTGGCGATGTCGCCTGGGTTGGCGCCGAACAGGTCCAAGTCGTAAATATTCGCATTGACACTCGTGTTGAGCACCCCTGTATATTGGATTTGCAGCGTATCGCCGATGGAAGGTTTCCAGTAGGAACTACTGGTCGGCAGTTTGGCTTCCCCCGAATTCGGGTCCACCATCAGCACGGAAGTATCCACAACTTCGAAATCGTTCCCGGTCAGCACATCCAACTGGTGCAGCATGTCATTGTTCCAGCGCTCATCCGGCGCGCCGCTCACATACCAATTCGAGCCGTTATCCGCCAGGATGATGCCGTAGGTTTTCATGGCCTGCAGGATGATTTGCAGCTCGGGCGGGAAAGTGGAGATGTCATACGAGGCTTTCAGGCGGAAGTGCGCGCCCATGGGCGGGGTGGTGGTGAGCACGCCGGGGCTGCCGCTGGTCAGGTGGCGCGCCGGCCAGATATAACTGTTCGTGCTGCTGGCTGTGAAGCGCAAGGCATGGCTGATCACCCCGGCGGCGATTTCATCATAGCGCACCAGGCCCGGCAGCATGGGCAGCCCGGCCGCATCAGCGGAGGTCCAGCCATCAGGACGCAGGGCATTCGAGTTCAAATCCCAGATGGCGCCCGAACCGCCGCTCCATCCCCCGCCGCTGAAGCTGGCATCGTAGATTTCATATAGGTTGCAGGTTTCCTGGTCCACGGTCAGGATGTGATGATCCGAACCATATTCGATCAGGGGACTGGCCGGGAGCGGGTAGGGGCCGGGATCGGATTCATCTGGATAATAGAAGCTCACGTTGTATTTCGTAACCTGCGACCCATTCACAAGGTTGTAGGGGATGCCGATCGGCCCGCCGCCCCACGTGCCCGAACCGAAGTCCATGTGGAAGCCGGTGTTCCGGCCAATGGAATTGACCCAGCTATCCGACAGTATGTGTACGGGCAGGGTGTTCACCGGCGTGTTCCAGATGTTGTTTGCCGGGTAAAGAGGGCAATTGCCAATCATCGGCCCCGGGTCAATGGTCGGGGGCTGGTAGGTGGAGCCGTGAATGGATTTCAACAGGAAGACGGCCATCTGGGCGCGGGTCACGTTGTCTTCGGGGCAGAAATCCAACGGAGATCGGGAACAACCGCCGGTGACGCCTTCAGCATAGAGCTGGTTGATCCAGTCTTTGGCCCAGTAGGTGGAAGGCACATCTG
>JAKANW010000814.1 GCA_021823555.1 Chloroflexota bacterium | reverse complement strand
CAATACAATAATCACTCCCCCTGCTAGCATCCATGGGAGAAAGAAATTCCATGTTTCAACTATGAATTGGAGTATGCTCATTCCTCTATCCCAAATCTATTTCACCTAGAACATGAGCGGCATTCTAAATTAGTATTGGCTTAGAAATCAGTATATACTTGTGACAATTCATCTGTCAAGCACCAATATTCACACATTTGACATGACAATAGGCCATATCAATGCTTTATAGCACTGAATTTCATTCCCACACCATCGCCTCGAAGGACTCCCTCCTCCACCCGGCGGATTTGATCGCGGCGGCGCGGCGCAAAGGGATTGACCGAGTCATCGTCACCGACCACAACACGATCACCGGGGCGCGGGCGGCTCAGACTCTGGCCCCGGAGCTGGTCATCGTCGGCGAGGAGATCATGACCACCCAGGGCGAAATCCTGGCGGTTTTCGTGACGGAGGAGGTCCCTGCCCGCCTGACGCCGCAGGAAACGATCCGCAGGCTGCGTGACCAGGGTGCTTTCATCAGCGTGTCGCATCCATTTGATGAATGGCGGGAGGGTGGTTGGGACGAAAGGAATCTGCTTGAAATCCTGCCGTTGGTGGATGCCATCGAGGTCTACAATTCACGTTGTATGCGGCTGGTCTTTAACGAGCGGGCGCGTCGGTTTGCGGAACAATACAACATGGCGGGAACGGTCGGGTCGGACGCGCACGCGGCCTTCGAGCTGGGACGATCCGTCCTTTTGCTGGACCAGTTTCGAGGTCCGGATGAGATGCGGGCGGTCATCCGGCGGGGAATTCCCCGGGTGCGGTGGTCGCCGCCCTGGTTCCATTTGACTTCACGTTATGCCGTCATCCGCAAGAAATTGAAATTCAGGCTTGACACGTCACTTTAGGCGTGATAAATTTGCGAACATCGTGCCCGGTTCGCCTGTGAGAGTGAGAACGGCCGGGCGAATTTTATTCTCAGCAGGAGAAAAGTAAGATGTCAGAACGTTTTGTTGGAACCGTGAAGTGGTTCAATGCGACCAAGGGCTATGGCTTCATTGGCCGCGATGGCGGTGAAGATGTGTTTGTTCACTTTACTGCCATTCAGTCCGACGGCTATCGCAAGTTGGAAGCCGAGCAGAAGGTGGAGTTTTCTGTTGAAGAAGGCCCGAAAGGCTTGCAGGCGGCCAACGTGGTTCCGCTTTCGTAAGACCCGTTCTTGCGAAATGACAGGGTTACGTTATCGTAACCCTGTTTTTATTTAATTCACCGGGGGTTACGGCTTATTTCCCTGGTTGCCTTGACCGCCCAAGTTGGGATTCGATCCACTTTCACTGCCACTTCCAGTTCCACTGTCACTGTTGCCACCATTCTCGTTTCCGGTCCCACCTTGTGGCGCGGGGGTACTGTTAGACCCGTTCCTGTTGCCATTCTGTTGGCCTGTGCCGTCCAGTACAGGCGTGCAACTCCCTTGCGGGGTGATAGTGCTATTGGTTGCCAGCGGAGTCTGGGTGGTGCGCGTCTGGGCGCGGTTGGCGTTGCGGAAGGCTTGCGGGTCGGCCAGGCCGTTTTCTACTTGACTCAACTGGGTGTGCAGCATCTCGCGCGTGCGGAGCAGGATCGGCTCACAATCGGTGCAGCTCCCATCCTGCAAGCGGGCCATCTGCTGATCCTGGGTTTGCAGGCGCGAGCGGATTTGCAGAAGGGTGGCGGTCATGGTTGTTTCATCCAGCGCGGCGGTTAATCGCAGGGCTTGCTGAATGTTTGTCCGGGCGCGTTCGGTCAATGACGCGGGCGGGGTGACGCCCTGCGCGGCCAATGCGGCCATCTCTTCGGTGGGCGTTTGCGCCTGTTCCATCAATCTATTGATCTGAGTGATTGGATCGGGGGCGAGCCACACACTCACATCTTCGCTCAGGGTCTTGACCGGGTAGAGCGGTTCGTTGGGCAGGTCATTTTGCGCGGCGGCGACGGTGGCGCTGCCTCCGAAGAGCAGGCCGACGAGGACAAGGGCGGATACGATCAGGTTCATGGCTAGTTTCTCCTTTTGTGGAAAGATTGATGTCCACCCACTGTGACGCGCTTCCCCTCGGGCAGATACGGCCTCAGCCAGGAATCGGCTGCGGGCGCGCGAGGCAGCCTGAGGGTCCCGTTCGGAGGCGGGTTTGAGTTCATCCAGCAGGGCGGCTAGCCGCGGATCGAGTTTGTCATCGTGTGTCATGGTCAGGCCTCATCCAATAGGATCTTTTGCAATTGCGCCAGGGCGCGGTGTTGCAGGGATTTGACCGCGCCCACAGGTTTGTGCAATGCGTGCGCGATCTCTTCGTTGTTCCAGCCTTCGAGGAATTTGAGCGCCACCACCTGTTGCTGGTCCACGGTCAGTTCGTGTAAGGCGGCCCGCACGCGGCGCTGACGCAGGTTGCAGTCGACGGCTTCCTCGGTGGTTTCGGCGTGCGGCAGGTCTTCAGCCAGTTCTTCGGTGGGCGGCTGGCGGCGATAATGATCGGCGACGTGGTTGTGCGCCATGCGGAACAGATAGGCTTGCAGGTAATCGCGCGGCCCGCTGCCGGCTTTCAAGGCGCGCAGAAAACGGCTGAAGGTTTCGGCCACGCAGTCTTCCGCCGCGCAGGCATCACCGAGCAGACGCATGGCATAGCGAT
>JAKANW010000813.1 GCA_021823555.1 Chloroflexota bacterium | reverse complement strand
GATCAGCGCGGGCAGGAGATTTTCCTTCAGGTGTTTTTTATTGCCGATGAGGTTGTCGTCCACGAAAAATATGGTCCCACGCCAACCCAGTCCATAAAGCCCTTCCAATTCGTTGATGATTTGCCCGGCGGTCTTGACGCGCGGTTTGTGGCCCAACAGGGCAGTGATATTACAGAACTCGCAATCGAAGGGACAGCCGCGTGAGTATTGGATCGGCATGGTTGCATAACGTTTCAAATCAACCAGTGTCCATAAGGGGGCGGGCGTTTGCTGGATATCTGCGAATTCAGCAGAAGCGTAGACGCGCTGTGCACGACCATGCTCCAGGTCATCCAAAAAGGGCGGCAGGGTCAGCTCGGCTTCATTCAGGACGAAATGATCCACATCCTTGAATTGTTCGTGCTCGGCAGTAAAGAGCGGCCCTCCGGCTGCTACTTTTAGACCGGCAGTCTTACAGCGAGCAATCACCTGCTGGGTTGAATCTCGTTGTACTGCCATCGCGCTGACGAAGGCCATATCGGCCCAGGCCAGATCTTTTTCAGTGAGCTTTGTCACGTTCAGATCAACCAGGTGCTTCTCCCACTTGGATGGCAGCATGGCGGCGACAGTCAGCAAGCCCAAAGGGGGCAGGGAAGCCTTCTTGCGGATGAATTTCAAAGCGTGCTTGAAACTCCAGAAAGTATCCGGGAACTCCGGGTAGATCAACAATACTTTCATTTTTCTCTCCAATCTTTACAGTGTAAGGATTATAGCATGGGAAAGAAAAAATAGCAGAGAAAGAACGTCCCGCAGGTTCGATTGAGCAATTTGATCGCCTTGTCAAACCTGCGGGACGTGTGCAACACCAACCGATTGTGAATAGTGCGCTACTTCATTCGCTCTGCGACGATCTCGGCCACATCCTTGACCTGCATCGAATTGTTATCCGCCTTGGACGCGTCGCTCATCATGGTCAGGCAGAATGGACAGCCCACTGCTACCGTCTCCGCGCCTGTGGACCTGGCCTCGGCGAAGCGCGTCACATTGACCCGGGCCGTACCGTTTTCTTCTTCTTTCCACATCTGCGCGCCGCCCGCGCCGCAGCAGAAGGACTTGGCGCCATTGCGCGGCATTTCAACGGTCGTCACGCCTGCCTCTTTCAATGCTTCGCGCGGCGCTTCGATCACGCCATTGTGCCGTCCCAGGTAGCATGGATCATGGAATGTGACCCTCATCGTGTCGCCATCCGCTTTCATCTGGATCTTCCCCGCTCCAACCAACTCATTGATCAATTGCGTGTGATGGATGACTTCATAGTTCCCACCAAAGGCAGGGTATTCGTTCTTGAGGGTATGCAGGCAGTGCGGACAAGTCGTCACGATGCGCTTGGGTTTGACCTCGTTCAGGATCTCGACGTTCTGTGTTGCCAGTCCGAAGAAGATATCTTCGCGCCCGGCGCGGCGCGCCGAGTCGCCGGTGCACGATTCGTTCTTGCCGAGCACGGCGTAGTTCGCGCCCGCCACATTCAGGATTTTCGCAAAGGCCTGCGCGGTCTTCTGGGCGCGCGCGTCGGTGGCAGGCGCGCATCCCACCCACCACAGAATCTCAGGTTCGGCGTTCTGTTCGATGGTCGGGACTTTGATGCCATCGGCCCACTTCATGCGGTCAGCCTGACTCACGTTCCAGGGGTTCATGTTGCGTTCCATGCCCTTGAAGGCCGTCTCCAACTGCTTCGGGAAATTGCTCTCCATCATGGAAAGGTTGCGGCGGATCTCCAGGATGTCGCGCATCGGCTCGTTGCCCACCGGACAAATATCCACGCACGCTCCGCAGGAGGTACAAGCCCATACCGCTTCCTCCGGGATCAAGGTGGTCAGTTCCGCGTCGGTCGCGCCGCCATGATTCAGGTAATAGCGTTTGTTGATCTCCAGCGCGGCAGGCGACAGGATCTTGCCGGTGTTATAGGCCGGGCACACTTCCTGGCAGCGGAAGCACATGATGCAGGCATAGCTGTCCATGATCTGTTCCCAGCCCAGGTCCTTCATCCTGGCCGCGCCGAACTGCTCGATGGACTGGTCCTCCAGGTTGATGTAGCCCAACTGCCCGATGGACTTGCGCTCAGGTTTCAGCGCGAAGTTGATCGGCGCGAAGAACAGATGGATGTGTTTCGAATATGGGAAATAGGGAAGGAAGGCCAGCACTGCGCCAAGCGACAACCAGAACATGACGTGCTCGCCGACGACCAGCGCATTCGGGCCCACCCCGGACCACAGGCCTGCCACCGTTGAAATGATGGGTTGCCAGCTGTCAGCGCTTCCGCTATGCGCGACGGCAAAGGATTCTCCAAATAGGCGCGCGGCGTTGTGCAGGATGATGAACCCGCCGACGATGGCCGAATCGCGCGAGATGCCGGTACGCGCTCGCGGGTCGAGTAACGTCGTCTCACGCGTGGACAGCGCCGAGGGTCGCAGGATGAAGCGGCGGATGATCATCCCGATCATGCCGATGCCCTCGGGGGAGATCTTGAACCACCAGTTGGAGCTGAACATGCCGTCGGGCTGCTCGTGGATGAGCTGGCCGGTGCAGCCCTGCAGCTGCGGGACGGTGAGCGTGAGTTCCTTGCGCACCGGCTCGCCGTTCGTGGCGGCCAGGTACCAGCGGGCGCCGTGGCGCC
>JAKANW010000812.1 GCA_021823555.1 Chloroflexota bacterium | reverse complement strand
TCGGGGAGAACACCCTCGCAATGACGGGCCAAATATTCTGGGGCAAGCTACATTTTCGGGGAAACTGTTTTTTTTCATCTGGTATACTCGCCGTATGCCCCCTCGTTTTGAAGTTGACCTCGATCCCTGCGAACACATTACTGCCGACGCCATCGGCCAGCCGGGTCAACGCGTGTTTTACATGCAGGGCTGGGAAAAGGGACAGCCGCCCGTCACTGTGTTGATCGAGAAGGCGCAACTGCAATCGCTGGCGGTGGGGATCGAACAATTCCTGGCCCAGATCAACACCCAAAACCCGAATCTGGAGGATGCCTCCGGCGATTACATCGAAGACAAGATGCACATCCATCCGCCCGTCGAGCCGCTCTTCCGTGTCGGCGAGATCGGCCTGGGCTACGACAAAGAGCGCGACCTGGTGGTGCTGTTCGTCAAAGAACTGTTGCTTGAAGATGCTGATCCAGAGTCAGCGGCAGTGGTACGCTTCTGGGCCAGTCGTTCACAGATGCGCACCCTGGCGCGCTGGGGCATGGAGGTCTCGCAGCGCGGGCGTCCCATCTGTCCGCAATGCGGCCAGCCGATGGAACCGGAGGGCCACTTCTGCCCGAAGAAGAACGGGCATAGGCATTAGCGGTCAGTGACCAGTTATCAGTAAACAGTGATCAGTTCCAGTGACCGATCCACTATCTCCCGAAACTCTAAAGACCGCCCTTCAATTCGGTGATTTTGAACTCAAGGGGCAGTTCATGCTTGGCAGCAACTACACCTTCCTCGTCACCGTCCATTACCAGGGACAGGACTTTCCCGCCGTCTACAAACCCTCGCGCGGCGAACAACCCTTGTGGGATTTCCCCGATAACACCCTGGCCCAGCGCGAGGTGGCAGCCTACCTGGTCAGCGAGGCGCTTGGTTTTTACTTTATCCCTTTCACGGCCCTGCGCGAGGATGGGCCACACGGACCCGGTTCGCTCCAGCAATACATCGAGTACAACCCCAAATATCACTACTTCAATTTCAGCGCAGAGGATAAACAAAGCCTGAGGCCAGTGGCGCTCTTTGACCTGCTATGCAATAACGCCGACCGCAAAGGCAGTCACGTTTTCTTCGAGCAGGGCACGCATAAACTCTATGCCATTGATCACGGACTCTGCTTCCACGAGGAAGGCAAACTCCGCACCGTGTTGTGGGACTTTGCAGGCGAGGCCATCCCCGACGAATTGCTCTCGCATCTTGCCTCGACATCGAAGCTGGTTCCGTTGCTTGAGCTTTATCTCAGCCCAGGCGAAATCGCCGCATTGTGCGCCCGCGCCGAAGCCCTGCTCGCCTCGAAAGTCTTCCCCCTGCCGCCAAGAGACCGGCGCGCCTTTCCATATCCACCTTTGTAGAACAAATTGACAATTTGTTCTACAGATCATTTCGGGAGATCCCATGCAATATAAACTTGTCTTCATCGGCTTTGGCAATGTCGCCCACGCCCTGGCGCGCCTTCTGCTGCGCAAGCGGGAACTGCTCAAAAAGCAATATGACATTACCTTCTCGTTCACCGGCATCGCCACCGGACATCACGGATGCACCGTGGATCCAGACGGCCTCGATATCGAAAAAGCCCTGGCGCTGGTCGAAACAGGCCAGCCGCTCTCGTCGCTCTCCAAGCTGCCGGTGCAATCGCCCCTGGCAGTGATCGAGCACTCCGGTGGAGATGTTATGTTCGAGAACAGCCCCGTCAACCACAAGGATGGCCAGCCCGCCATCACCCATGTGCGCGCTGCACTGGAGGCGGGCATGCACGCCATCACAGCCAACAAAGGCACAGTGGTTCACGGCTACCGCGAATTGACCAGACTCGCCAAAGCCAATCAGCGCAAGTTCTATTTCGAGTCGACCGTGCTGGGCGGGTCGCCGGTCTTTTCAGTATTCCGCTCGGCTTTCCCGGCGGCGGAATTGATCTCGTTCCAGGGCGTGCTGAATTCCACGACCAATATCATCCTCTCGCGCATGGAGCGCGGTGAGACCTTCGACCAGGCTGTGAAATACTGCCAATCCATCGGCATCGCCGAGACGGACCCGACCCACGATGTGGACGGCTGGGACGCGGCCATCAAGGTCGCCGCGCTAGTGACCGTGCTGATGGATACACCCTTCACGCCGCAGCAGGTGGACAGGAGCGGCATTCGGGAGATCACGCCTGGGATGGTCGCGCAGGCCAAAGTGGAGGGGAAGCGCTATAAGTTGGTCTGCTCCGCCGAGCGGGTGGATGGTCAGATCAAGGCCAGGGTCGCGCCCGAACTCGTGTCGGCTGCCTCGCCGCTGTATGGGATGCAGGATTCGACCACCGGCCTGTCCTTTCGCACCGACGTGTTGGGCGATTACTCCATCATGGAATCGGAGCGCGCCGGCATGACGCCCGGCCCCGAGCCGACGGCCTATGGCTTGTTCGCCGATTTCATCAACGCGGTCTCTTAAACAACGTGGAGCGGAATAGCGCTCCGCTCCACGAAAGATATTGCTGATTATTGGCTCTCTCGTTTTTGCCGAGAGGCATCCGCAGATATCGTACTCGAAGAGTATTTCACAGATGACGCAGAAAAAATCTGTGAAATCTGCGTAATCTGTGGACAGTTCTTGACCTTTCCCGTTAAAGACCGAAAAGCCTGATTATTCT
>JAKANW010000811.1 GCA_021823555.1 Chloroflexota bacterium | reverse complement strand
GCGCCCTCGCGGACGGATTGAAGTGGATGCTCGACCCCGCCAGCCCGTTCTACATCCAGCCGCGCCTCGCCCCGGACCTCTGGGCCTGGGTGCTCCGTTTCATGGCCGCCTCCCGCAATGGGCCGATGCGCCGCGCCATCCCCCTCCTGCGCGACCTGCATCTCGCCAGCGCCAAACTCTACGCCGAACTCGCCTCGCGCCGCGACCTGAAATTCGATTACGAACAAAAGGGCATGCTCACGGCCTACGCCACCGCGCAGGGGCTTCATCACGGCCAAGCCGAGGTAAAACTGCTGGCCGAGTTCGGCGTGGACGCCCAGTTGCTCGATTCAGCCGCCGCGCATCAACGCGAACCGGCCCTGCGAGATCACATCGTGGGCGGGGTCTTCTTCCCGAATGACGGGCATTTCAACCCGTCCAAATTCGTGCAGGGGCTGGCCGAGATCGCCAAGAAACGCGGCGCGCGCATCCAGCGCAACACCGAAATTTTGCGGATCCAAACGAGCGGGAATCAGGTCAAGTCGGTGCTCACCACGAGCGGCACATTCTATGGAAAACAGTTCGTGTTGGCGGCGGGCGCGTGGTCTCCGCGTGTGGGGCGCGACTTGAGCATGAACATCCCCGTGCAAGCCGCGAAAGGATACAGCCTGACTGTGCCGCGTCCGGCCGGGGGACCTTCACTGCCGTTGATCCTCGGTGAGGCGCGAGTCGCTGTCACGCCGATGGGCGACCTGCTACGCTTTGCCGGAACTCTTGAAATGGCGGGCATTGACCTCTCTGTCAACCCGCGCCGGGTAAACGCCATCGCCGACGCCGCCTCGAACTACCTCCACGTGGATCGTCCGCCCACGACCGATGTTTGGCGCGGAATGCGTCCCTGCACGCCAGACGGGCTTCCCATCCTTGGGCGCGCCAAACATTACAACAACCTCATCCTCGCCACCGGTCATGCCATGATCGGCATGTCGCTCGGACCGATCAGCGGGAAACTTGTCTCGCAGATTGCGCTAGGCAAAGCGACCGAGATGGATATCTCCGCGTTGAGCCCGAACCGATTCTAGAAAACCACGTTGGTCGAGCAGCCCCGTGAAAGGCAGCGTGGGTCTCTGCCGTGAAAAATTCAACGCGAAAGCGATGCAATGGGTCAACCGAATCTCCGGCGCGGTCATTACTGCTTTCGGCGCGCTGGTGTTGATTATCATATTCGGGTAACAAATTCAACGCGCGCATTGGCGCAAAAAGGAGGCCGCAAAATACTTTTCCCATCCGATTTATCGAATTTGCAAAATAGTAAGGCGGAATAGGACTTCTGTATCATCCAACTCGTCTCTACACATCAGAGTTGAGTACTATCATTATGTCATCCCATTCAAGGAGATGCAACAAAATTTACTTTTTGTTTTCCTTCCAGATTTGATCTCCTGCATAAGTCAGTCGGCGTTACACCTGCCCGATTTGCCTAGCAAATCACGGGCGGCGTCAGGGGAGAACGGTTCCTGCGCTGGCGCGCAATTGCAAGAGGTCCATTGATCGTTTCTGTTTTCTTCCGGGCTGGGGATAGCCCAAATTTTAAAATCTTTTTCAAAACCCCTCAAGGAGACTAACATGAAAACCATCTACCCACTCTCTTTCTTTGCGCGCCTCGTTCTTATTCTTTTATTGGTGCTCGTGTCCCTTCCAGCCACCGGCGCGGGCGCCACCAGCGACTTAAACTCGTCGTCGGTGGCCCGCTTCGCTCATACCGGCGATCTAACGCCGGTGACCCTGTCATACTTCTCGACCCGGCGGGAGGGAAACCAGGTGACCTTCGAATGGTCCACCGCCACCGAAACCGGTAACATCGGTTTCAATATTTACGCGGAACAGAACGGTCAGCGCGTCCGCTTGAACAAACGATTGATCGTTTCCAAGGGAATGGACTCTCTCTCCCGGCAGGACTATTCCTTTGCCGCCGCAACAGGCGCGGAGAGTTTCTTTCTGGAAGAAGTGAACTTCCTCCAGGAAAAACGTTGGCACGGGCCCTTCCTGCTGGGAAGAGAAATCGGCAAGCGGGGCGACACAGCCAGAATCGACTGGGATGCCATCCACAGGGAACAAAATGCGATGACAAAGATGATATCACCGCAGGTTGTCTCTGCCGCGCCGACCACTCCCCTCTGGTTGAAAGTAAACCAAACCGGGTTGCAACGCGTCACCCACGCCATGTTGCTCGCGGCGGGATATAACCTGGTAGGAGTGAATACCAGTAACATCCGCATGACCAGTCAGGGCCAACCGGTGCCCATCTATATCAAGTCGGGAGTCGGGGGATTGTGGGCCACCTCATCCTACATCGAATTCTACGGTCAGGCGCTCGATACCCTCTACACCGGCACCAATGTCTATATCCTCGACCTTGCGACGGGCGGAGCGCGTATCCCTTCGAGCGGGACCCTCCCCACGTCGCTGCCCTCTCCATCCTCGTACACGGAAACGCTCAACGTCAATAATCAAAATGCCTACGCCATTTATGCGCTCGGCAGTGATCCCTGGTACGACACGTACATGCAGATTGACGACCGGCCCAACGCCTGGGAATATCACTTCAGCGTTTCCTCCATCGCCGACCTTGCCTCCAGCGCATCCATGAGCCTGACCCTGTGGGGGCTGACCCAATGGCCCGCCA
>JAKANW010000810.1 GCA_021823555.1 Chloroflexota bacterium | reverse complement strand
GTTTTACATTCGTGAAATACGGCCACAAGAAAAAGGCGGCTATCGCCGCCAGCATCAATACGATCAACCATGAAACGGATCGCTTCATCTTCACACTCACTGTTCCTGTATTTTAACCAGCAGGGCGGCGCTTAACAAAATGCTGACTGCGCCAAATATGAATAAGGAAGTATACCCCACCCATTGAGCGGGCCACATCCCGTTCAACCAATCGAGGGCGGGACCTTCGAGGCGGGCCAGCGCACCTGCTCCCGCCGTGGCGAGGTTGGACAAGCCCAGATATTTGCCAGCCTCTGCCGCAGGGGCCAGCTTGTTCGCCAGCGCCCAGTTGGCGGTCAGGAACAATCCGATGCCAGCGCCCAGCACGCTGCCGAAAATCCGCAGGCCGGTCATGTCGCGCGTCAGGAGCATCAAGGCCATGCCCGTCGCAGCGATGAGACTGCCCGCATACAGGACGCGCTTCGCGCCGAAGCGGTCCACCAGCCAGCCGCCGACCAGCACCAACGCCACCAGCGAGAGAGTTAACGCGGCCAGCAGGTCACCCGTCTGCTTGGGCGGGTCGGCGACGCGCAATACATCCTGGATGTAGTATTGCGCGAAAGCCTGCACACCATAAATTCCCAGCAGGAAGAGAGCCCGTTCCGCCATCACCCACCAATAGGAAGTGTTGGCGCGAAAGTCGATGTGGAACTGATCGAAGAACTCGTTCCAGTTTGCGCGCCTGGACTTGTCCGCATCGGTCGGCTCTTCAGGGGTGCCGAGCACCGTGACCGAAGCGGAGACCACCAGCAGGCCGATCACCACGCTGAGGATGAGAGTCGGGTTTCGGGTAACGGGATCAAGCAAACGTCCAGCCAGAAGCGAAGCGATGATCAGCGAGGCCATATCCATGAAGGTCTTGAGCGAACTCGCCACGCCGAGTTGTTCCTTCGGCACGCGGTCAGGCAGCAATCCCTGCAACGGACCATGCGCGGTGTTCGAACTGATTTGCAAGCCGATGTAACCGATTGCCAGCCAGGCCAATCCGCCCGCCCAGGCCATGAGCGTGAGGAAGACAATATCGAAGAGCGTACCGAGCACGATCAGCGGACGGCGCTTGCCCCAGCGCGAACGCCAGCCATCCGAGAGCGCGCCCGAGATCGGCTGGACTAGCGTGGCGAGGATCAGGCCTACAAAGGTGAGCAGGCCAAGGTAGGTGTTCTTCTGCGTATCGGGGACATAGTTCAGCAGCACCGCCGGCAGGATGATGGGATGGAGCGCGTTCCACATGAACGACAGGCCGACCCAATAGGTGTTCATGACGATCATTTGTGGCAGGGATATTTTCTTCACGCGAATTCTCCTCGCACGGATTCGGGTAACTGGGCCGCGATGCTGCGCATGACGATTTCCATTGCGTGGCGATCCCGCGCCTCGGCCTTCGCTCCACGCTCGACGTTCAGCCTGTATCCCGCGCCAAAGCGGACCGTCAACGCCCCGGCCTGTTCCCACCCGCCGACAGGGACGATACTCAATCCGCGCTCTGCCAACAAGGATAGAAAGCGCCCCGTCCCGCTGGCAGGCCAGCCAAGTTTACCCTCGGGCATGTCGCGGCCTTCGGGCGCGATGCACAACACGGCCTCAGGAGTCTCTTCCACATAAGTCAACGCCGCGCGGACAGAGGCGGCGCGCGCCGCCACATCCTGCGGGCGCGGAGGCATGGGCGGCATCTGCAAAAAGCCATAGACTTGCGCCAGCCGCCGTGAAGCGAAACGCGACCACACGCCTTTGATGGGTTCATACCATTGACCCGGCGCGGTCCACTCGGATGTGATCATCCAGGTATGCGGCCTCCCCAGCAGGGATGAGATCGCCATCGAAATCCACCACACCTGGAAGCCTGGCCGAGCGTAGTGGTTCATCACGATCAGGCAAGGCCCGCGAGATGGGATGTGTTCCGCTCCCAACACACATAGAGGTGGTTTCAAAGTCTTAATACATGCCAGCGCATCGGCATGAAAATCACGCCGCTTCTGGAACAGCATGGCAAACATCAGTTGAAAGTAAAGGCCGGTGGGAAACTCGTATTTTGGCAGCATAAAATTCAGGGACGGGGTTTACCCGTCCCTGTTTCATTTGTTGAGTTCGTGCGAGGTGGATTCCATTTGCGCCAAGATGACGGGGACCTGTCCGCTGGGTAGACTGGCGCGGAACATTTGGGTGAAGCCATCGCCGAGCATCACGCGCACGCTGCGCCAGGATCCCAGCTGCGGCTGGAGGCTTCCCTGTGGGAGGAGGTCAACGGCCATGCCCCATTGCGGATGACTCGCCTCGTAATCGGCGAGCAGGCTCATCGTCGAGGTGCGAAGCGGAAAGAAGCCCGTCGTCCTGGCGGAGCGGGCATCGTTATCCGTGTTGAGCAGCCAATCCATGAAGAGCCAGGTCGCCAGTTGTCCCGCGTCGTCAGATTTCAACATTACTAATGAAGAACCATAGACCGGCAAGGCAGAATCGGTCACGCCGGGGAAGGCCAGCGGAATCCACGCATCGGTGCTGCCCGCCGCGGAGAAGGCGCGCGCCACATCGGGGAACTGTTCGAGGCTGACGGTGATGAACAGGGCATTGCGACTCGAAAATGAAGCGATCGGGTCCACATCGGAGGCGGGCATCCAGGCGCAGCCGTCCTCC
>JAKANW010000809.1 GCA_021823555.1 Chloroflexota bacterium | reverse complement strand
AATATTCTAAAGGGATGCGCCAGAAACTGGCGCTGGCACGCGCTTTGATGCACGAGCCGCCCGTCCTGCTCCTGGATGAACCGACCTCGGCCATGGACCCGGAGTCGGCGCGGCTGGTGCGGGATGAGATTGCCAGCCTGAAGTCGTCCCAGCGTTCGATTGTCATTTGTACGCATAATCTGGCAGAGGCTGAGGCGCTGGCGGATATTGTAGCGATCATCTATCGAGGCCGTATTTTGATGCAGGGCACGTTGGATGAACTGAAACAACAAATGCTCGGCCCGGCAGAGTATGAGGTGAAGTTGTCTGAGGCCTGGAACGCGGATGGGCTGAGACTGCCTCAGGGAGTGGCATTGAATCGCCATAACGGGACCAGCTTGCGGTTCCGCGTGGAACGGCCGCAGGAGGCGAATCCACAATTGGTGCATGCCTTGTCCGATGGTCGCGCTCCTGTGGTCACCTTCCAGGAAGTGCCGCGTACGTTGGAGCAGGTCTATCTCAAAGCAATGGCTAAGGCGCAGGGAGGGACGTATGCGGGCTAAGTTGTATTCTGTATGGGTGGTGGCTCGCCGCGAGTTGCAGGACCAGTTCCGTGACTGGCGTGTGCTGACACCTCTGTTGATCCTGACCCTGGCCTTTCCGTTCATTATGAATGAAGTGGCGCGCCAGACTGTGAGCTTTATCAATCAATATGGCGCGAAGTTGGTGATTGACAGTCTGGTGCCGTTCTCGATTTTGATCATCGGGTTTTTTCCGAATACAATATCACTCGTGGTGGCGCTTGAATCGTTCGTGGGGGAGAAGGAGCGCGGCACGATTGAGCCGCTTTTGAGTTCCCCGCTGGATGACTGGCAGATGTATCTGGGCAAGTTGTTGATCGGGATCTTTACCCCGCTTGTATCCAGCTACTCTTCGATCGCGCTGTACCTGTTTATGGTTTCGCACCTGGCAATAAAAATTCCCGCCTGGCCGGTTATCCTGGAACTCTTTGTGCTGACTACGGCTCATGCCATTCTCATGGTAAGCGGGGCCATTGTGGTTTCGGTTCAATCCACATCGGTAAAAGCAGCCAACCTGCTGGCTTCGTTCATCATTATTCCTGTGGCTTTTTTGTTGCAGGGAGAGAGCGTGCTGTTATTCTGGAATAATGGCCGGGTTTTGTGGCTGGCGGTGGTGGGGGTGTTGATCCTGGCGACATTATTGATCCGCGTGGGCATTGCGCATTTCCAGCGTGAATATCTGCTTGGCCGCGAGATTGACGTTCTCAACGTTCGTTGGGTGTTGAGAAGTTACTGGAAGGCATTCATCAGCGATGCCCATTCTTTAAGACAGTGGTACCGCGAGGCTGTTGGCCCGGCGCTGCGCCGGCTGGCTGTGCCGATGTTATTGATGATCGCGATCGCGATCTTCGGCGCGTGGGCAGGATATGAGGAGATGAGGATCAACGCTCCTGCGTTGTTCAGGGGCGATTCGATAGAGAACATGTCTGATCTTTCAACCAGGATCAGGGAATCTCCCAGCATGATGCAGATGGGAGCCAGTTTGACGGTGCCGTCCCTGTTTATCCATAATGTGCGCGCCGTGGCGCTGATGCTGGGCGTGGGACTGTTTTCTTTTGGCGTGTTGGGCATTGTGTTCTATCTGGTGAATGTTAGTTTGATCGGCGGCGTCCTGAGCGCGTTCAGCTACCTGGGTATTTCGCCTTTCACCCTTTTTGTCGCCGGGCTGCTGCCGCACGGCATGTTTGAAATCCCTGCGCTGATGCTGGGAGGGGCCGCGGTCCTGCGCATTGGCGTGGCGCTCGTCACGCCGCAGATTGGCCGGTCCATGGGCGAGGTGGTGATTGATCTCCTGGCAGACTGGACCAAAGTCTTTGTGGGTGTAATTGTGCCGCTGCTGGCGGTCGCTGCGGTGATCGAGACCTACGTCACACCTGCCATCTTGCTGGCGACATTTAAATAAAAACAGGTGAACCATGCCCAAAGTGATCATCCTTGGATCGTCGAATGCTATTCCAACCAAAGAGCATGAGAATACCCACATGGTCATTATTGGGGATGAGCGCATGGTGCTGGTGGACTGTGTCAGCAACCCGGTGATGCGCCTTGAACAGGCCGGTTTGGATTTCAACGACCTGACCGATATCATCATCACCCATTTTCATCCCGATCATGTGTCAGGCTTGCCGCTTCTTTTGATGGATATGTGGCTGATGGGGCGTACAAAGCAGATCAATATTTATGGTTTGCATTACACCCTCGATCGCGTGGAAGATTTGATGGGATTTTATTCGTGGTCGGAATGGCCCGATTTCTTCCCTGTGGCGTTTTATCGCCTGCCTGCCTCCGAGATGTCCATCGTGGTGGATTGTCCCGATTTTAAAATTTACTCTTCGCCGGTTCGCCACATGGTCCCGACCATCGGCCTGCGGTTTGAATTCCACCGCGCGAGAAAAGTGATGGCCTATTCGTGCGATACCGAGCCTTGCACACAAGTGGTGCGGCTGGCCGAAGGCGCAGATGTGTTGATCCACGAGGCTGCAGGGGAACTCACAGGACATTCGTCTGCTGCCCAGGCTGCAGAGATCGCCTCCCAGTCGGAAGTGGGACGGTTATATCTGATCCATTATCCGACTGGGCGCTTTGGAAGTGGTGATTTGTTGGCAGAAG
>JAKANW010000808.1 GCA_021823555.1 Chloroflexota bacterium | reverse complement strand
GCGCCGGGCGAAAGAAAAAAAATATCGTGCTCGAGGCCGGCCTGGGCCAAGGGTTGATCGGACAGGCCGCGCAGACCGGGGAACGCCAGCTCAGCGATGATGTCACGGAAGATCCGCGCTATCGTTTTATCACCAGCCTGCCGGAGACGCGGTCCGAAGTCGCGTTGCCATTGAAGATCGAAGAACGCGTCCTGGGCGTGCTCGACGTACAGAGCAATCAGCCGAATTCCTTCCATCCCAATGACTTGCTTGTGCTTGAAGCGCTGGCTGATACGATCGGCCGCGCCGTGGAGGGCGCGCGCCTCTATGGCGATCTGCGCCGCCGCGCCGACCAATTGAGTCTGATCGCGGAAGTGAGCAATGGCGTGTCCTCCTCGCTTGATTTGACCGAGTTGATGCGCAACGCGGCTCAATTGATCAAGAAGCGCTTTGGTTATCCGTTCGTGCATTTGTTTTCGGTGCATAACAATCGTCGCACCATCCAATATGAAGCGGGGGTTGGCAAGCGCAGCCGGCGGCTGGCTGGCGCGACGTTCTCACTCGACGCGCCGCAGGGCATTATTCCGTGGGTGGCGCGGCATGGCGAGACCGTGGTTGCCAACGATGTGACCAAGGAGCCGCGTTACCGGCCTTCGCCCCTGCCGCCCAGGACCATCCGCTCGGAGATGAGCGTGCCGTTGAAGTTCGACCAGAAGGTGGTTGGTTTGCTCGATATCCAAACCCACCGCGCAAATGCCTTTACCGAGGACGACCGGTTGATCTTCGAGGCTGTGGCGGATGCCATCGCCACGGCCATTCACAACGCCGATCTCTACCGCACCGAGCAATGGCGTCGCCAAGTGGGTGACAGCCTGCGCGAAGTGGCTGGCCTGCTCTCTGACAACGTGGGCGTGGACGAAGCCCTGCAAGCTATTTTGACTGAACTTGGGCGCAACCTGCCCGTGGACATTGCGGCCATTTGGCTGCTCGGCGAGGGTGACCTGTATCTGGCTGCCTGCTCAAACTGCGACCTCGATATGCTTGAACAGGCGCGTTTCGATTATCCCGAAGCCTCGCTGGCGATGATGTCCGCGCTGATGGCCCCGGAGCCGATCATCCGTAAACCGAGCGACCCGCTTTGGCCGTCGGGCATCGCCGCGGGTTTTGGCCCGGAATACTCCTCCATCGTCGCGCCATTGCGCATCGGCGAACAGCCTGTCGGTGTGATCGCGTTGGCGCACCAGACCTCGGGCCGCTATGGCCACGAAGCGCAAAATATGCTTTCCACCTTTGCCAGTTACGCGGCGGTCGCCATTGAAAACGCGCGCCTCTACGATCAGGCGCAGGAACAGGCCTACGCCTCGGCGGCCCTCTTGCAAGTGGCTCAGGCCGTGGTCAGCTTGAGTGATCTTGACGAAATCCTTGGCACCATCGTGCGCATCATGCCCATCCTCGTGGGCGTCGGCCGCGTTGTGCTGTATCTGTCCGAAACGGAGAATGACCGTTTCCACCCCGTGCAGGAATACGGATTTTCAGAGACGGATGAGCCGCATTTCCAACGCGACCTGGCCCCGGGCGAATTCCAACTTTTGGATGCGGCCTGCGAACAAAATCGCCTTGTGGCGCGGACCTTGGCCCCGGAAACCCGGCCCGAGGATTGGTTCACCCTTCCGCTTCCCTCGGAAGCCGAGTCTGCTAGCCTTTATTCGGGCCATGACCCACTCTTGATGGTTGTCCCGCTTTCGATCAAGAATGACCTCTTCGGGGTGCTCGTGGTGGAGGAAGCCTCCGGCCCTTCGGGGTTGCGTTTCCGCTCGCGGCGCATGGAGATCATCAGCGGCATTGCCCAGCAGGCCGCGCTTGCCATTCAGAACGACCGCCTGCAAAAAGAGATGGTGGTGCGCGAACGCCTGGAAACCGAAGTCCAACTCGCCCGCCAAATCCAGCAGACGTTCATCCCCGAGGTTCTTCCGGAACACCCGCACTGGCAACTGGCAGCGCGTTGGCGCACGGCGCGGCAGGTGGGCGGTGATTTCTACGACGCGATCGAGCTGCCAAACCATCGGCTCGGTCTTTTCATGGCGGATGTGGCAGACAAGGGCGTGCCTGCCGCCATGTTCATGGCATTGACGCGCACCCTCATCCACGCCGCCATCAGCGAGACGCCCTCGCCCGCGGAAGCGCTGCGCCGCGTCAACGAATTGCTCTTGCCAGACACGCGTCAGGGCATGTTCGTCACGGCGGTATATGCCGTGTTGGACCAGGAAACCGGCGAACTGACCTACTCCAATGCGGGACATAATCCACCGCTGTGGGTGGGGCGCGATTCGGTCCGGCGGCTGACGCGCACCGGCGTGGCCCTCGGCGCCTCGGAAGAGTCGCATTTTGAGGAAAAGACGATCACGATTGAGCTTGGCGAAGCCGTGTTGTTCTACACCGATGGCTTGACCGAAGCCTTCAACTTGGACGGAGACATGTTTGGCGAGGAACGTCTGTTGCGCGCAGTGGGCTGGCAGGAATCCGCCTCCGCCGACGATATGATCAAAACCGTCGAGGCCGCTTTGGATGACTTTGCCGGCAACGCGCCGCTATCTGATGACCAGACCATGCTGGTGGTGCGCCGCGTTTAGGATTTACAACCTTTTTACATCCCGGCCATACCCCCATAACTTGACAATCTTATACTGACA
>JAKANW010000807.1 GCA_021823555.1 Chloroflexota bacterium | reverse complement strand
GCCAGTGTAGGCCCCGGCGTTGATCGCCAAATCCATTGGCATGTCTCCAAGTTTTAGATCCCATTTGTTTTTGAGTTGGTCAGGATATAGGATGCTCTTAAGGTCTCCCTGTTTGACCTCGATATCATTTCCGGTTGTGATGACTTCGGGTTTCAAATCGGGAATGTTGTAAGTGGCCGTGCCGTCGACAAGATTCCCGGCGCCCGGTGACAGGGTTAATTCGCCTGCGCCGAATGAAAGGGCCAGGCGCGTCTGTCCCGACGTTGGAGCGGCCACCGTTATTTGATCGGTGATATCCGGCCCGGGTGTCGGCGCCTTTGGCAGTGAAAAACTGAAACCGCATGAGATGCTGGCCAATGCGAGTATAAGAATTGCTGGAATAATTTTGCGAGCCATGGGACATTCTCCTTCTGGTGGAATATACGGCATGGTTCTGGTTTGGTTGTAAATTGGCTGCGATCCGGTTTGTATATGTCCTGCCTTTAACAACTCATTAACATCGCCAATATTTCTTTATGGTATATTCTTCGCAAATGCCTGAAACAATCCTCGTCGTTGAAGACGAACCTTCCCTGCAGGAAACCCTTGTATATAATTTAAAGAAAGATGGATATGCTGTCGAAGCCGTCGGTGACGGTCGTTCCGCGCTCGAAGCCGCCCGTCGTTTAAGGCCGGACCTTATCGTCCTTGATCTGATGCTGCCCGAAATAGACGGTTTTGAAGTGGCCCGGGTTTTGCGCCGCGAAATGACAACTGCCATCATCATGCTCACGGCCCGCGACGATGAGATCGACCGCGTGGTCGGCCTCGAGGTCGGCGCGGACGATTATCTGACCAAGCCGTTTTCCATGCGCGAATTGCTGGCGCGCGTAAAAGCTCAATTGCGCCGCGAACGCCTGATCCGCGAAGACATGGGCAGGACGGTTGCATCCCAGCCTGCTCATGAAACTTTGACCTTCGGCAATCTTGTTGTCAACCTGACCCGCCGCGAAGTGACTCTGGACGGTCAGCCGATACAACTCAAGCCAAAAGAATACGAACTGTTGCTTTTTCTTGCCGAGCACCGCGGACAAATGCTCTCGCGCGAATTTATTTTGGAACGCGTTTGGGGTTGGGATTACATCGGCGATAGCCGCACAGTGGATGTGCATGTGCGCTGGCTGCGTCAAAAGGTCGAAGCCGATTCCGCCAACCCGGTACGCATTGTTACCGTGCGTGGCGGCGGATACAGGTTCGAGGGGTAGGGTCATTACGTAATTACAAAGTCATGTTTCTCTATTTTCTTTTTGGTCTTGCTCTAATTGCCCTCGCCTGGTTTGCCTGGCGATATATGCTTTTGCGTCACCGCCTCGATGAATATATAAAACTTATTCGGACCCAGACCAATCTTCCCTCCGATTTTGCCGATCTTGAAAATCTATCCAGCGCTGTTAATTCCCTTGCCCAAACCTTCAATCTTCAACTTTCAACTTTAACCGCAGAGCATAAACGCCTGGCGGCTGTGCTTGAGCAGATGACGGATGGCGTTCTCATTGCCGACGCAAATGGGCAAATCCAGTTTGCCAACCCGGCCGCAGAAAAACTATTTGAAAGCCCCAATGCGGTTGGCCGCACGATTGTTGAAGTCATTCGCCATCACCAACTTGTCGCGGCCTGGCGGCATTGCCGGCAGACGAGCGCAATTCAAAGCGAGTCTGTGGAGTTGCCTGCACGCCGTCAATTTCTGCAGCTCATCGTCATTCCCGATCACCACGCGGGCGGAAGTTTATTGTTGGTTCAGGATTTGACGCGCGTCCGCCGGCTCGAAACTGTGCGGCGCGATTTCATCTCGAATATTTCACACGAACTGCGGACGCCGCTGGCTTCTCTCAAAGCGCTGACCGAGACTTTGCAAGACGGCGCTCTCTCGGACCCTGAAGCGGGGCCGCGTTTCCTGGGCCGCATCGTTACCGAGGTCGACGCGCTGACGCAGATGGCTCAGGAATTGTTGGATCTGTCGAAAATAGAATCAGGGCAGGTGGCATTAAATCTTGCGCCCGTCTCGCCGAAAAAAATATTAATGTCTGCTGCCGACCGGATGAAGATGCAGGCCGAGCGCGCTGGATTAAGTTTACAAATGGTGTGTGATGACGATCTGCCAGATGTCCGCGCCGATCAAGCACGGCTGGAACAGGTGCTGGTCAATCTGATTCATAACGCGGTCAAGTTCACGCGGTCAGGCGGGGAGGTGTCCCTTTTAGCGGAGTCCGTTACAGGTGCGGCGCGATTCGCAGTCAAAGATTCCGGGATTGGCATTCCTTTGGATGATGTCCCACGCGTGTTCGAGCGTTTCTATCGAGTTGACAAGTCTCGCACTGGAAGCGGCACAGGCCTGGGCTTGTCCATTGCGCGCCACATTGTTGAGGCTCACAACGGAAAGATTTGGGTGGAGAGTGAAGAGGGCAGGGGCAGTACGTTCTATTTTTCCATTCCCCTCGCTTAATAAAACTGTTTACCAGATGTTAACCAGCTCTTAGGCCGTTTTTAAAAGGCTGGGTTTAAGATGGGGAGGAAGAGAAAGGAGATATTCATGAATTCAGACATCATTATTATCGCTTTGACCTCTATCGCAATGCTGGTTGTATGCGGCGTGGACGCTTCGCGCAAACGACGCGATTATTTAAATCACGAA
>JAKANW010000806.1 GCA_021823555.1 Chloroflexota bacterium | reverse complement strand
TGTGATCGTCCACTGACGGTTAAATAAGAGATTTTCAAGTTCTTTTTGAATCCGCTCACGATCCGTGTTGCCAGCATTGAGTTCCGCCCGAAGATCCGCGACCAGAATGCGCGATTGATCAAGCAGAATATCCGGGTGGTTGATCACATCGCAGACTTGTCTCCAAACTTCACGGTCTGCCTCTCTGCGAGAGATCGTTCGAGGGCATTCAGGGGAAAGAAGCTCCTCAAGATCGCACGGACAGAAGTAGACGCCGTTGATTGTTTTCCTTCTGGCCCATTCACCGTTGGCCTGTCGCATATGACTAGTGGCTCCACGCGGCTGCCATCGATACTCACACTCACAATAGAGTAAGCCTCGTAATAGAGAATACTGTTTCATTTCTGGAGGAGCCGGCTTGACCGGTTTTCCCCGCATTTCCAAGAAGCGTTCATAAGTTTTTGCGTCAAGAATGGGGTTGATATGCATCTCAAACCGATCTCCCTCCCGGTGTTGCACTTTTGTGCCAATAGCGTATTCCTGCGCTCCTTGCAGAATCCCGCCAATGCTGGCAATCGACCATGCCACCTTGCGCGACCGAGGCGCATTTTTTTGAGGTGCATTGGCCGCGATCAAACGCCTTCGAATCGCTTTATAGGGAATTCCCTCGATGTACCAGGCAAAGATCTGCCGTACCCACTCTGCTTCTTCTGGGACAATCTCGATTTTTTCGCCGACACGTTTATATCCGTAACGGTCCTGCCCGGAATTTGCCTTGCCAGCTTTCAATCGGGCTTTGACACCCATCGTCATGCGCTCCTTGATATTGTCCAATTCCACCTGGGCAAGCCAGGCTTTGAGAGGCGCAGTGGCAGGGTCAAATGTATCCATTGCCAATTGAACTTCCAATTTGTATTGTTGGATGGTCTCCAGCACCAAAAGCATGGCGCGCATGCCGCGATACAAGCGGTCCTCCCGCCATGCAAGAATGACATCAAATTGATCATCCGCTGCATCCCGCAGCATGGCCAGTAATCCCGGCCGGTCATAGCGCGTGCCGGATGGTTCCACCCATTTGTTTTTAACGCGATAGCGTTCTATGTCACGATAGACATTCACCACTACCAACCCCTGTCTATCGGCATATTGCCGGCAATCTGCCTCCTGCTCCACAGGACTGCACTTTTCACCCTGCTGCTCGGAAGAAGTTCGTACATAAATCACCGCACGTTTACCCATGACATCACTCCTTGATCATTCATCTGCCAACTTGATTGGTCAGGGCTGTGGCTGGACAGCCCCATCCATTACTACAACGGCGCTTCTTACCGGCTTTTGGCAAGCGCTTCCTGAAAGAGCTGGTCGCCTAAAACCAATGCCTGTTCCTCAGCCGTCAGCCCCAACTTGGTGGCCACATCGAACAGGATCAGGCCGACAGAACCGGACACGCGGATCAGGCTCTCCCCCTCCGCACTGGCCTCCCACTCTTGGCGCAGAGTAGACAGATTTTCCAGAGCGCTCTGCCGATCCGGAAATACAACCGCAGGCAAGACGGGACGTGCAAATTGAAGGTTCATTGGATGTCTCCTTTTAGGAGCGTTCCACCTCCCCCAGCCGAAAAGCAGAACGCCCCGATGGAATCCCACCAGGGCGTCTGCACAGGCTATAATACGAACAGCCCGCCTACCGCTTGTACCGGTGGGTTGGGTTAGGGCGTGTATCGTGTTGCTGCACTTTACGCGCCCGTTATTCGGTGTAAATACATTTTACTAGTAAAATGTATTTTAAGCAAGTCAAGCAACGGAGCAGGTAAAAGCGGCTATTTTTTGATGGCTTTGGGTCCCTGCCGTCCATCCGGCGATTTCTCAGCCGACTGTAAATAGGACAACAAGGATTTCCTACTGATCGCCCACACAGACCCAAACTTGTGAGCAACCAATTTCCCCGCGCGGACAATAATGCGCAAATATTCTGGATGATATCCGCTCAATTTGGCGGCTTGTTCGATGGTCAACCATTCATCATCTGCCATGCTTTGCGCTCCTGGGGGAATTATACCTTCCTGTGATACACGATGGCGCCCGGGTTATTTGATTTTCAAAACATAAATTTACATTCAACAGAGATCAAGAGACCTTCTCCTCGCTTTTCTTCGATATCTCGGGAATCAATGGATCTGCCTCCGCCAGCCGGCGCAGCCGGACTCGTCTTCCATATTCTGCAATTGCCTTGAACATGTTCGCCAAGGCAATCCGATCTACTTCTGTAGGAATGGGAAGGTCTGGGCTCCCAGCTTCATCAACATTCAAGGTTGCCTGTTTGGAATTTGCAATGGCATGAGTTTGTTTCGAATTACGCATGACCGACTTGTATCATTCCCACCTCCGATTTCTCTACGGTATGGAGTCCGAACCCTTCTACGAATAAAACGCGCCTGCATAACCTACCAGGCCCATCACACAAAGGGTACGATTCATCCAATTTTATTTCTCGCGGATTGTCACAAAATCCGCCGAAGAGCATCCAACCCTTTCGGGACATTCTTCCCTTTACTACAACACTGCGGACCTCGTAAAATCTCCGGCCCAACACTCCCACCTTCGAGGTCCTTCCATGAATCATCTGAAACGAATGGGTGGGCATTATCTTGCATTGATTTTGCTCGTCCTGCTCTTAATCCTGACACTCACCTGGTTCTACCAATT
>JAKANW010000805.1 GCA_021823555.1 Chloroflexota bacterium | reverse complement strand
GGAAGGCAGGTCGGTGGCGGCCAGCAAAATGTCCGAGATCGAAGGCGAGGTCGGTTCCACATCCGCGGCTGAACGCGTTTGCATCACATGGCTGATGCCCCACACCGTGAATATCACCAGCAGCACCAGAAAACCGACGCCAAGCAAGTCCGCGGCAATAAAACCACGCAGCGGCGGCAGGTTGGCCGGCACCGAAGGCTGCACTTTGCCGCGCGCGCCTGGCGGGAGCGGATGGCGTTCGCGATGCTGCACTTGCAACACGTCTGCGAAGCGCAGCAAAATCTCATCCACGTTCAAGTCGAGGAACGCGGCGTAATTGCTCAACATGCCGCGCGTCTGCACAACGGAGGGCAAGCCGCTGAAATCGCCCGCCTCCAGTGCCTGCAAATAATGGGCGCGCAGGTGAATGTGACGCTCGATCTCCTCACGCGTCAAGTTGAGCGCCATGCGGCGCGCCTGCAGCTCCGCGCCGATGACGGCAAACATTTCATCCGAGGAAAGATGATTGCCGCTCGATCCTGCCGAGGCGACGACCGGCGCGGCCAGTTCGGCAGTTTCCGGCGTGACCTGCTCCCCTGCGTCCGCCTCTTCCTGGACCTCGGGCTGGGCCGGTTTCGACGCGGCGCCTCCCACCAACGCGCGCAGACGGTCCCACCACTGCGGCTGGAATTCCTCCGGCTCGGCAGGCGGGATGGGAACGTCGGTTGAAATGTCAGATGAGTTGGGGAGGAACGCGGCTGGCGCTTCGACCGCCAGCGCGGCGGTCAGCGCTTCGGGGTCAGATTCAGGTTCGGGCTGGGAGACGTCTAGTGTTTTTTTTTACTGGATGCAGAACTCGTGGTCTTGCGCGCCGCTTTCGATTTTTCTATATCGGTCTCAGGCGCGTTCGGTTTGACGCGTTTGGGCGCGGCGGCTTTCCGGGTCGGTTTGGTCGGCTCGGGTGCAGGTTCAGGCGCGGCTTCGACAGTCACCGACGCGGGGGCCGGCGGCTCTGCCGCGGTCACAGGGTCGGGGGTGGACGTCAGCGCGGCGGGTTCAGGCTCAGGTCCCGGCTGGGGCTGGGATTCCGCTTCGGCCGGTGCGGCCGGCACGGGTCGGCGCAGGATGCGGGACCAAAATCCGGCGTGGGCCGGTTTGGCCTCCGGCGCGGCGGTCGGTGCGATGTCTGGCGCGGGTATGGAAGTCGCAAGCGGTTCCGGGGCGGCCGGTTCGCTCGGCAGCGTCACATTCGCCGCGGTCTTCACACTGGAAACGATCTCATCCAAATTCAGGTTGAGGAAATCGGCGTAGATACGCAAAAAGCCGCGTCCTTGCACGGGGGAGGCCATGACGGAATAATCATCATGTTCCAACGCCTGCAGGTACTGCGGCCGGATATGGGTGGCTTCGGAGGCTTGTTCCAAGGTCAAGCGGCGGGCTTCGCGCGCTTGTTTAAGAAGTTGACCAATACTTTCGGACATGCGAAAAGTGTACCACAAGAAAATAGGGGCACGGTATCCGTGCCCCTACGCGGGACGTACGTTTATGCTTCGGCGGGAGTTTCCGGAGCGGCCTCAGCGGGCGCTTCGGCCTCGGCTTTTTCGGCCTTGGTCTTGCGCGGCTTTGCTTTGGCTTTTTCTTCCTTCTCTTTCAACTCTTCGGGAGATTCGCCTTCGCGGTGGACATGGATCTTGACCTCAGGAACGAGGTCCATCGTTAGGCGAACATGGGCGTTGTAGTCGCCAATCTCGCGGATGGGCATCATGTCCACCTGCTGGCGCTTGACTTCGAAGCGGACCTTTTCGGTGAGCGCGGCGGCCACATCCTGCGTGGTGATCGAGCCGTAGAGTTTGCCGGTCTCACCGGCCTTGACGGCGAAGGCGAGCGACACGCCCTGAATCTGCTCAGCGAGTCCTTTGAGTTCCTCGTTTTGAGCGTTGCGGCGGATTTCAGCCTGGCTCTTGATCTTCTCAACCTGCTTCAGTGCGCCAGCGGTTGCCAGCACGGCAAGTCCCTGCGGGATGAGGAAGTTGCGGCCATAACCGTCGGCGACCTTTTTCACGTCACCGGCGCGGCCCAATTTGTAAACGTCCTTGATGAGCAATACTTTCATGGTTCAAGCCCTTTCGAATGGGAAGAATAGACGGGCGAAGGGTACTACGCCCTGCGGCGGCAGATTGTACCAGAGGAATGGCTTCTTGCCAATCGGAGATAGACAGGGTAAGATACCGGCATGACGAATCTGGTGATCAATTGGCGGCGGGTTGGATTCCTGATCGGGGTTGGCTTTTTAGTGCTGGTAATCCTCGACCTGAATGCGCGCATCGAAGGTCTTAACAGTTTGGACAGCGAGATGAAAGTGGTCGCTGTGCAAGCCACGCAGGCCATGCAAACGCACGCGGCGCTCGAAACCCAGGTGGCTTATGCCACCTCTGAACAAGCCGTCATTGATTATGCCCGCAATGTCCGCATGGTGCAGGATGGCGATATTCCGGTGGTGCCGGTCGGGCAGGCCAACGTCACGCCCACGCCGGAATCCACGCCCACGCCCTCGCCCACGCCGGAAGCCAACTGGCAAACTTGGTGGAATTTATTCTTCGAAGACAGGTAGGACGAGATCATATCTCGTCCTACAATTTTATGAATCGTCTCGGCCTTTTCCCCATCACAACCACCATCGAGCATGATACTGTGACCATCGCTGGTC
>JAKANW010000804.1 GCA_021823555.1 Chloroflexota bacterium | reverse complement strand
ATGAAGAGCGGGTTGCGCGTGCCGACGCGGCGCATGGCCTGGATGATCCGACCCGGCATCGCGCCGATGTAGGTGCGCCGGTGGCCCCGGATCTCCGCCTCATCGCGCACGCCACCGAGGCTGATGCGCACGAACTCCCGGCCCAACGCCCGGGCGATAGACTTGCCCAGGCTTGTCTTGCCAACGCCTGGCGGCCCGACGAAGCACAGGAGGGGACTGCGCATGGTCTTGGACAGCTTCCGCACGGCTAAGTACTCGAGAATTCTCTCCTTGACCCTTCGCAGGCCGTAGTGGTCCTGGTCGAGTATACGTGCCGCTTCGCTCAGATCGAGGTTATCTTGCGTCTGCACCGACCACGGCAGTGACACCAGCCACTCCAGGTAGGTGCGAATCACCGCGGTCTCGGGCGAAGCCGACGGCATCTGGCCGAGCCGCTCCACCTCTCGCAGCGCCTCTTCAGCCCGCCTGCGCTCGCGGCGTGTCTCAGCGTCGCGCAGTTCTCGTTGGATGGCAGGAACCAGCCTGGCCAGTTTGCCTTTCAGCAAGTAATCGTGTGCGCCGGCCCTCATTGCAGCAACCGCGGTCTCTTCTCCAATCGTTCCGGAGATCAAGATAAAAGGCAGGTCATGCCCGCTTTTCTGTAATAGCGAAAGGGCGGCCAAGCCACTGAATTGTGGCAGGCTGTAGTCTGAGATCACGATGTCCCATTGGTGCCCAGCCAGCGCGGCCTGCATCGTTTCAGGCCTATCAACTTGTTGGTGCTTTACATCGTATCCCCCCTGCTTCAGTTCGCGAACCAATAAGTGAACATCGTCTTCTGAATCTTCAACCACTAATACGTTGAGGGGAGTGCCCATTTTCTTCCTTTCTCAGTTATTACGCCTGCCATCAGGAGGCGGTTCGTTCAGCACCAGCCAGTACAAACCCAGCTGCCTCACGGCTTCCGTAAATTGATTGAAATCCACTGGCTTGCGGATGTAACTATTTGCACCGCTGGCGTAACTCTTTAGCAGATCCTGTTCTTCCCTGGAAGAGGTGAGGATCACGACCGGCAACAATTTCGTACGAGCATCCTCTCGAATCCGCCGCAGGACTTCAAGACCATCAACCTTGGGCAGCTTCAGGTCCAACAAAACAACTTGGGGAAGCGTCATCACAAGGTCGAGCCCTGTCCGTGCATCCGAACCAAACAGAAAATCGAGAGCCTCAGCCCCATCGTGTGCGACCACCACAGTATTATGAATGTTATTTTTCTTGAAGGCTCGCAAAGTCAATGCTTCATCATCTGGATTGTCTTCAACCAATAAGATCAATTTTTCTTCCACAGATTATCTCCAGTCTTATGATATGGTGAAATAAAAAGTTGCACCCTGATTAACCGCGCCCTCGGCGTATACCTGCCCAGCATGCCGGTGAATGATCCGCTTTACAGTGGCCAGGCCGACACCTGTGCCAGGATAATCCCTTGTGGTGTGCAGTCGCTGGAAGGCGCCGAATAATTTATCGGCGTAGGCCATCTCAAATCCAGCTCCGTTATCGCGCACGTAAAACATCTGTCTGCCATGCTGTTCCTGGGCGCCAAATTCGATACGTGAGTACTGCTGTTTGCTCGTGAACTTCCAGGCGTTGTTGAGCAAGTTCTCCATTGCCACGCGCAGCAATCGCGGATCGCCCATAACCTTTTCCGTAGGCGCAATGACGAACTCGACCTTCCTGTCGGGTTGTGAAGCGGATAGTTGTTGGCAAATGGATTGCACCAGTGCAGTTAGATCAACGGTTTCGCGTTTTAGCTCGCCGCGTGTGACCCTGGATAGGGCAAGCAGATCATCGATCAATTGGGCCATGTTCTGGGTGGCTGCACGGACCCGCTGGATATAGTTCAGGCCTTGGGCATCCAGTTGGCCACCATAATCCTCCTGGAGAGCCAGGCTGAAACCGTCAATGCTTCGCAATGGAGCGCGCAGGTCATGCGAAACGGAGTAGGCAAAGGATTCCAACTCTTCATTAACCGATTTGAGCTGACTGATCAAAGTCTGCTGCTCGCTCAGCACGGCAGCGTAGTCAAGGGCAATTGCGCTTTGCTCAGCCAGGAGCGTAAGTAGATGGAGGTCATCCTGCTCGAACAGAGGCAAGTGGCGCAACCAGATAAAGAGCAGTCCAAGTGTTTTCTCGCCTGTTGTAAGCGGCACAAGGATCATGGCTTGTGCTTCAAGACCGGCGTAGATGTACGTGCCTTCACCGTCCCGAACTTGACCCGTGCGTACCACGAAGCCCTTATGGAGGGATTCAGCGCGCTTAATCAACTCGGCTTGATCGTTCAGAACCACAGATAGGAACAATTCATCCTCATTCGACCAGGGAATCCAGCGGCGTTCACTCTCGTCCCAGCGCGCTAGCAGTGTTCTTATGCCGCCTACGGCCCGACTGGCAGCCAACCGGATATGCTCAAGCACTGCTGGAGCCCGGTCCTCAGCTGAACGTCCGGCCGTTTCACTCAAGAAGCGGGATAACTCCTCCAACTGCCATGCTTGGCGTAGCCAGTGGGGTGGGGCAAAGGCCACATAGTACGATAGGCCGGAGAGGATCGCCATCAACTGAATCAAAGGAGTTGCGAGGGACCGGCTGGCAGGAAACACTACCAGGGCACCTGCCAACAGAATGCCCAAGGCTAATAATCCGGTGGCGGTA
>JAKANW010000803.1 GCA_021823555.1 Chloroflexota bacterium | reverse complement strand
GATCTTCACGCGATAGCCGTTCAACACTTCCACAACCAATGCGGGATCATTGGACTGCAATAGCGTGTTGTAAAAACCGGCGGCGCGCGTCATATCACGCGGCACCAGCACGTGCATTCCGCGCACAAGATTGAGAATGCCCGACATCAACGATCCCGAATGCCAGATGCCTTCGAGCCGGTGCCCGCGCGTCCGCACGATGACGGGCGCGCTCTGTCCGCCCACACTGCGCCAGTGCAGGGTCGCCAAATCATCGGACATGATTTGCAACGCGTACAACAAATAATCGAGATACTGGACCTCGGCAATCGGCCTCAGGCCGCGCATGGCCATGCCGATGGCCTGTCCCAGGATCGTAGCCTCCCGGATGCCCGTGTCGCTCACGCGCCACTCGCCGTACTTTTCCTGCATTCCCCTGAACCCCTGGTTCACATCGCCCAGAAGGCCAACATCTTCACCAAAGGCGATCAGTCGCGGCTCACGCGCCAGCGCGGCATCGAAGGCCGCGTTGATCACTTCAAAGCCGAACATCGTCGGCGAGTTGTCTGAATATACGGGCTTGACCTCTTTCACTCTCAGCGTACTATCGCCGTGAAGATGTGAACCATAAACCTGGTTGTTGACCGCATCCTGCTCGTGTTTCCAGTCTATCAAGACCTGCTTGGTAGGATTCTCTTCATTGCGCAGGACTCTTAACGCTTCGTGCGCGGCGCTGTGGATGTCCCGCTTCAGGGGCGACGGGAGAGCTGCCAGCCGTTCCCTGATCTGATCCAACTCTGACGCGTGAGACGAACTACCTGCGATCTCCTCGAGCATATCCATCACCTGGGCGCGCTCCTCGAGAATCGGGTTGAGATACGCCTCCCAGGCAGTCTTGCGGATCTCCTCAACAGCGTTGTGATCCTCCTCCTCAACGGCGACCAGCTCAGGCTCCGCGGCGATGCGGTCCGCGATCATCCACTCGCGCATCTTCCGTATGCAGTCGAATTCCTGCTCCCATTTGAGTCGTTCGGGTGACTTGTAACGTTCCTGCGACCCGCTGGTGCTGTGTCCCTGCGGCTGGGTCAGGTCGGTCACGTAAACGAGGGCGGGGATGTGATACTGGCGGGCAATCTCGGCCGCGGACTGGTACGTTTCGATCAAGGCGGGGTAATCCCAGCCGCGCACGCTGTAAAGTTCGTAGCCGCGCTGGCATTCGGGTTCGGGACAGGGGTCGCGTTGGAAGCCTTTCAGGATGGTGAAGATATTTTCCTTGACCATCTGGAATTGATTCGGGACGGAGATGCCATAACCGTCATCATAGACGGTGATTACGGCCGGCGCCTGCAGGACGCCAATGGCGTTGACCGATTCCCAGAAGATGCCCTCAGCCGTGGACGCATTGCCGATGCTGGCAAAGGCAACCTCGTCGCCATTATGTGAGAATTGCGTGAACTGCTTGAGTTCGGCGAGCTTGCGATAGACAACCGAGGCGTATGCCAGCCCGACCGTGCGCGGCATCTGCGTGCCCGTCGGCGAGACGTCTGCCGCGACGTTGTATATTTCGGTCTGCTCCCTCCACGAGCCATCCGGATTGATGTAACGCGAGGCAAAATGGGCGTTCATGGCGCGTCCGCCTGTGGCAGGCTCGTAATTTAAATTGGCATGGGCGTAAAGTTGGGCAAAGAACTCGGCAATGCTGTTGACGCCCAGCATGAACATCCAGGTCTGGTCGCGGTAGTAGCCCGAGCGCCAGTCGCCTTTGCGGAAGGTGCGCGCGATGGCGATGTTGGCCAGCTCTTTTCCATCGCCAAATATTCCGAACTTGGCCTTGCCGCTCAATACTTCACGTCTGCCGATAAGCGAAGCCTGCCGCGATTTGTAGGCGAGGCGGTAATCTTTAAGGATTTCTTCTGTGGGGAGGGGGAGGTTTTCATCAATGGAGCTTTTCTTTTTTGGCATTTCTCTCGCCTTCTCTGATAAGGTCTGTCTGATTATACCGAATCGGGAATGAAAAGGGGATTAAGAAACGGGATTGAATGTGATTACCCGGAACTTGGTCCATTGCATTGTCCCCCGCCTGTTTCATGGTAAAATCGCCTTCACATGGAGGGATGGCCGAGCGGCTGAAGGCGCATGTCTTGAAAACATGTTTGGGTCACACCAACGTGGGTTCGAATCCCACTCCCTCCGCTGACTGTCCACCGAGTACAATAGGTGCACCCGGGGAGGTGCCAGAGTGGCTGAATGGGCTCGCCTGCTAAGTGAGTGCCGGGGTAACTCGGTCGCGGGTTCGAATCCCGCCCTCCCCGCCAAAATAAAAACGCGTCTGAAGAGGCGCGTTTTTATTTTCGGTCGCGGGCTTAAAATCGTGGACTCCGAAAGCTCTGCTTTCGGAAATTGTGGTAGGAGGCCCGAAGTAGAACTTCGGACTCCGAGCAGACTAGCCTCAAGCCAGGAAGACCAGGTCTTCCGGCTTCTCAGACAGCCTGATCCTCCCGTTGGCATCCGCCTCGATGATATTATCCAAATGGGTGAAATGCAGCTTGCTCAGGATCAGCACTTTCTCATTGCCCTTTTTTAAATACTCCAGGAATAACTTCGTATCGAATGAGCCTGCTGTTTTGATGTAAGCCACGATTCGGCGGAACAATTTGGGCAATATGACATGTGTATTCACCACGTCGTCCAACCCGTTGATCTGGATAAATGAG
>JAKANW010000802.1 GCA_021823555.1 Chloroflexota bacterium | reverse complement strand
AAAAGTTATCCGACCTGCGCCACTTGGCGACGTACCTTTCCTTCACCTTCGGGAAGCGCCGAAAATGGACGCCCACTGTTCCTCCCGCCAGCGTGTCCACCGTGTCCCACCAGGATTTGTGGACGAGCAAAAATTCAAGCGTCTGGACGAAACTCGCGGGCAGTTCGTTTTCCATTCGCCCAATCAGGCTGTTGGCGCAATATTGGAATTCGCGCTGCGGCAGGGACCACAAGTCGCGGACGATCGGGCCGAGTTCACCGACCGGAGGAAGTCCGTGCCCATCCAAGAATTGTTTCATCAACACTTTGAATTGCGGCATTTTGATTCCCAAATATTCGAACTGATCACGCATGTATCTTTTCATCGGGCCGGCTTGCGCGGGGTCTGCGTGGGATTCGAAGAGAGAGACAAGGGGAAGGATATACACGTGCATTGACATTCTCTTTTCAATGTTCACTTCGCACCCGCAGGCGGGGAATACTGCAATGCCCACGCGCCCGCACCTGCATCCACTACCGAGGACCATGGCGTGTAGACAACCACCCAGGTGTGACCGGGCCGCAGCGCGGCAGGCGCGCCATCCGGGTTGAGGAATTCCATCGGGCGGCGTTGGCCGGTCCGTTTTTCGTACTCGGTGGATTTGGTGCTCCAGCGGATATCGTACTTCATCCCATCTCGGAATAAAAATGCCGGGCCGCTGTCACCCTGTTCGAGATGGATGTCGAGGTTGGTCGGCGAGATTACATCCACGTCGGCGTAGATCAGGATCACGTTTTCGACGTGCAGTTGGCGGCCGGTCAAACGATCCACTTCGGGGTGCAGAATGCCGGCGTTTTTCGGAGTCGAGTCGTCCACGTAGCGCCAATAGGATTGCGATGCGCCATCGTAATACCATGCCGATTGGTTGAGCAGCGCCCAGTATTCTTTGATCATCGTCGCGGGGACGCTGCTCGGCGGCGGAACTTCCGAGAACGCGTTGCTGGCGTAGTTGAAGGTAGTGTCCGCTTTGCGTTTGGCGTGGTCTTCGGCAATCAACTTCAACTGGTCGAGCGCCAACATGTAGCCGCCGCCTTGTACTTCATGGGTCACAAAGGCGCATTTGGGCAATTGCACCAGCACCTCTTCCGATGCAAATGCATAAATGAGACAGGAATTTTGGTAGAACGCGCCGATGTCGGCGTAGACGAGCCGGCCCGAGCGGACCGGTCCCACCTGGGCAAGCGGCAAAGATTTGGACGTTTGGGCGGCGCGGACCGCCTGAGGAGGCGCGACCAGCCCCGCGTCCACGTCCAGAACGTTGGTGGACGCCGCGCTCGCCACGGACCACGATCCGGTTCGGCCCGAAGTCGCGTCCGCGTCGCTGTCGCCGGATTCGTCACCCACGTTTGGCGCGGTGAAGATCCAGCCAGCGGGTTTCTCGAATTGGACGATGTACTCGCCGCCGGCAATGTAAAAGCCATAGTAGCCGTTGCTGTCGGTGCTGGTTTGTTGGAGCAGTGTGCCGGTGGCCGCGTCCAGCAGGTTGACGCACACGCCGCCTACCCCGGGTTCCCAAACCTCCTGGCGGCCATCTTCGTTGGTGTCCAGCCAGACGCGGTTGCCGATCATCGGGCCGGTCTTGACGAATGGCGCCTGTCGGACCGGGCAATTGCCGGTGAGCGGAACTTCGGGCGCGGGGTATTGACCGTAGAACGCGGCCAGGAAGCGGCTCGCGCCTTCGGTAATGGAAATTTCGTAGACGAAGGGTGCAAACGAAAGTCCCGCCTGTGGACGCGCCGTGGCCGGGAAGTGCGAAATGGAAACCAGCAGTGCGGGAATTTTCAGCAGTAACGAGTCTTCGACGGGTAGTCCGGTCAGCGGGTTGAGCGGGGAGGGGAAATCAGCCGGGGCTGGGCCGAGGCGGATGGGGGTGGCGGTGGGTTGGGGTGTGGGGGTGAGGGTGGCAAGTGTCGCGGTGGCAGGAGGAGATGTGAGGGTGGCTGTGACAGTCGGCGCGGGAGTAGAAGATGCGGCGGGTTGGCAGGCGGTGAGTAAAACGAAAAACGTAAAACAAAAAATGCAGATGTTTCGCATGAAGAAATTATACGCCCGCGCGGGGAGGTGGTTTTGTCCCCCGTTATGTGGATCATGAGTCCGCAAGGCTTTGGCAGAATAGCACGGGTGATTTATCCCCATACAATCTTAAACCCGGTCAGTTTTTTGCCATAGATTAACACAGATGGTCACAGTTTTGGTTGTTTCCACTCTGTGGCAATCTATGAAATCCGTGGCCAATTTTGACTCGCCCCGGAAATGGACGCCGGGGCTATTTGTGCGAAGGTCTTCGACCTTGTTCTTCCCACTCCTTGCGAATCCTTTGATACGTCTCCTCAATCGTCTCCGGCAGGACGCGCGTCTCGCCGATGATGGACATGAAATTCGAGTCGCCGTTCCAACGCGGGACGATGTGCAGGTGAACATGGTCCGGCACGCCCGCGCCGGCCGCCAGGCCGATGTTTGCGCCCAGGTTGAAGGCGTGCGGGCTGTAGATTTTTTTCAAAATGATGATTGCTTGGGTAGCCAGTTCCATCATCTCGGCCCGGGTTTCGGGGTCGAGTAATTCGAGCGAAGCTTTGTGTTTGTTGGGAGCGACCATCAAGTGACCGTTCGTGTAGGGATACAGGTTGACGATAACGAAGGCGCGTTGTCCGCGATGC
>JAKANW010000801.1 GCA_021823555.1 Chloroflexota bacterium | reverse complement strand
TTGGGATGGGTAAGATAACGCAACTCTAAAATTTTCACGGAGGCATTCCAATGCGCCATCACCTATGCAACGCTGGGGAGGAACGATGAAACGGTTCCTGTACGCAAGTTCAATTTTGTTATTCGTGCTTTCTGCTTTCTTCGCGACTCCATTGTCCGCGCGCGCGAGCGAAGGCGGCGGAGGAGACACCCTCCAAATGGAAGTGAACGGCTATCACGTCACGCTGGACAGCCAGAACGAGTGGGCGAAGGGCGAGAATGTTTTGGTGGTCACGATCACCGACAGCATGGGCATGCCCCTCAGCGGCGCCGATGTGGAGATTCTCGTCACGCCGAAAGCTGGAGGGCATGAATCGCCTGCGATGGCCTCGCCCGATAGCGGTCAGGAAGAGGCGATGTCGGGCATGAACATGGGCAGTCAGCCCGAGGAATCGTCCATGCCTGGGATGGACACGGGGAACGGTCAGCAACAGGAGCCAGAACCTGGCGTGATGAAACCCGTTGCGAATAATGCGTCTGAACACGAGGCAGGATCCGCCAGCCCGATTGCGATGACCGAGTCGGAACATGGCACATATACGGCGCAGGCTCAACTGGAAACATCGGGCGAGCATGACGCGCATGTGATGTTCCACGTCAACGGAGAAATGTTGCAGGCTGATTTTGTGGTCAAGGTGACTGGCTCAAATACCAAGACCGTTGTGCTGTGGAGTTTTGTGGCGGTCAACGTCGCTGTTGTCGCTGTGGCGGGCGCGCTGAAGAAACAAAAATCCCTTCCCGTGAAAGGCGGAAAATAACATGTCCATCGAACTCAAACCCAAAAATAAAAGTATTTTCGCGGGAGGCAACCTCCTGCAGATCAAACCGATCAACCGATTCATGCGAAGCCGATGGTTTCCAGGAATCATCCAATGGCCGACGCTGATCCTCTTCATGGTCATCATGTTCCAACTCCTGCTCGGACCCGAATCCGCGCACGACAATCTCGGCACCGCCCTGACCTGGGTGCTGTGGTGGCCGCTCATCCCGATCATCTTCCTGTTCCTCGGGCGCTTCTGGTGCGCCATCTGTCCGTTCGCGACCATCAACGATCTGGTGCAAAAATTTGTCGGCAATAATCGTCCCGTCCCCAAGTTCCTGAAAAAATACGGCATTTGGATCATCGACGCACTGTTCATCTTCATCACGTGGAGCGACCACGTGTGGGGTGTGGTGGAAAATCCCTTCGGCTCGGGCGTGCTGATGTTGACGCTCACCACGGGCGTGATCGCGTCTGGCTCCTTCTTTGAACGCCGCACCTTCTGTCGTCACATCTGCTTCCTCGGCGGCCTCTCTGGCAACTACGCCCGCACGGGTATGCTCGCCCTGCGCGGCACGCCAGAAATTTGCGCCACCTGCACCATCGCGGCTTGCTACAAAGGCACGGACAAAGCGCCTGGCTGTCCGCTCTTTGAGTTTCCCAAGACGATGACCTCCAACGCCAACTGCGTGGTCTGCGCGGACTGTATCAAGAACTGCCCGAATGACTCGATCCAACTCACCGTCCGCCCGCCGACGAAGGAACTGTGGTTCATCCGCAAGCCGAGAATGGAAGAGGCGTTTTTGTCGGCGGTCATCATGGGCATTGTCTTTGTCCAGAACGTGACCATGCTCGAAGTGTGGGGAAGCATGTTGAAATGGCTGGAGAACGCGGTCGGCACGACGAACTACGCGGTCACCTTCAGCATTACCTTCGCGATTGCGATCATCATCCCTGTTGCCCTGCTCGGACTCACCTCCTGGATTGCTGGCAGGTTCAACAAAACCAATCTGGTGGAAAACTTCACCCGCTTCGGCTACGCCATCATCGCACTGGATGTGGCGGCGCATATTGCCCATAACCTGTTCCACCTGCTGGCGGAAGGCAAGTCCATCTACTACACCGCCCTCGCATTGTTCGGACAGGAAATCCACGGCGCGTCGCCCGCGCTGGTCAGCATGGAGACGATCCAGATCCTGCAATTCGGCTTGATCGGGCTGGGGTTCATCGCCTCGCTCTACGCCGCCTGGCGGATCGCCAAAACGAACCAGCCCGCTGGCAAAGTCTGGGTGACCTTCGTGCCCTTCGCGGTGTTGATGGTGGTACTGACAATCATGAATGTGTACCTGTTCATGCTCCCGATGGCCATGCGAATGTAGCCTGCCTGGAAATAGGCAATTTGGCTCTCGTCAATTTGGAGAGACTCAAGCAGAATCACGATGAAAGGAGATTGTGTATGACTCAAACCCTCAAAGACCCCGTCTGCGACATGGACGTCACGCCCGAGAGCGCGGCGGGCAAGTCCGAGCACAACGGCCAGACCTACTACTTCTGCTCGCTCGGCTGTAAGAAAGCCTTCGACAAGGAGCCTGAGAAGTACCTCGGCAAGGCCGACGAACACGCTCACCATCACTAAGTCGCGTCCCCTCTCTTCTCCCTGGCAACTGGCCTATTTTCGGATAGGCCAGTTTGCATGAGACGTAAGTTGAAAAATTGGCTCCTCCGTAATTAACGGGAAAGAGCCTAAACACGAAGGGCACAAAGTACACAAAGGGGGAAAAGGCGTGAATTTTACAGGCGGTTTTCCTTCGTGACCTTCGTGTCCTTTGTGTTTGAAAAGGTTTTCCCGTTAAAACAGGTGAAAGAAAATCATAAATTCCAGCTCAACTTTTCAGAAT
>JAKANW010000800.1 GCA_021823555.1 Chloroflexota bacterium | reverse complement strand
GCGCGATCTTGACGTTATCTACCATGCTGGGACCGGCGAACGCCAGTTTGCGTCCGTGCTTGGCGGCCGCGTCGGCCACCTGTTGCACGCGCGAAATAAGCGAAGCAAACGTCGCCACGAGCACGCGTCCCTTGGCTTCGGCGAATACTTTGTCGAAGGCCGGGCCGATGACCATCTCGGAAGGAGTCCAGCCATGACGTTCGGCGTTGGTCGAATCGGAGAGCAGCAGGTCCACGCCGCGCGCAGAGAACTCGGCCAGTTTGGCAAAGTCCGTCGGCCAGCCGTCCACGGGGGTGTGGTCGAATTTGAAGTCACTCATGTGGATGACCAATCCCGCAGGAGTGGTGATCCCAAGCGAGACCGCATCGGGAATGGAATGGCTCACGTGAAAAAATTCGATCTTGAACGCGCCCAGCGTCCTTGATTCACCAGCCTGCACGGTGACGAACTTCGCCTTGTGCTGAGCATTGTTTCGCGCCAGTTTGCCTTCAATCAGACCGCGCGTCAACGGCGTGGCGTAGATCGGGGCTGGGATCTGTTCGATCACGTGCTGGATTGCGCCAATGTGGTCCTCGTGTCCGTGTGTGATGACCAACCCGCGTACACGATCCGCTTTATCGAGCAAATAGCCATAGTCTGGGACGATGTAATCCACGCCCAGCATATCGTTTTTGGGAAACATGATGCCCGCGTCGACCACGATAATATCGTTGCCATACTCGTAGGCCATCATATTCTTGCCCACTTCCCCAAGTCCACCCAGGGGAATGATTTTCAATTTTTCTTTCTTACTCATTTCAACTCCATTTAAAAGATAATTAACCGCCCATTGGCGGAAAGGTCCAAGTTCATATAAGAAAATGCCCCTGCTGACTTACTCGCGGGGGGCCATTCATTCCACATGCGAATTCTTCGAACAAACTGCCTGATGGCAGTGAAAGTCAACTTAAACGTGATTGTCAGTATAGCAGGCGGAGCGGGATTTGTCAAAGCCAGTTTGAAATGGCTGGAGGCTGCGCCTCATTCCGCCCCCGGGCTTGCTTCCATTAAATCTACTTTTCCCGCCGCTGAAGTTTTTGGCGCTCCATCAGCACGTTGAATTGCAACTGCTTGTCGCTGATCAGTTTGCGGATGTAATGCCGCTGGGCCTCCTCATAGGTGCTGGACAGGCGTTCCTTCAGCGCGGCGATCTCCTGCAACAGGTCGATCTCCACCGGGACCATGCCCGCATTCTTCAGCATCGAATACGCCATGCGGACCTCCTCGGGCGTGTCGAAGTAAGCGCTCAGGTCGAGCGGCTGGCCCTGTCCGCGCAGGTTGTCGAACTCTCCGCGCTGCATGGCTTCCTTGATGATCGCTTCCGCAGTTTTATCGAGCGACATGCCCAGAGTATAGCACGACTGCATTCGCCTCGCCCAAGCCGAATCCTGTCCAATGGGGATTCTCCACGCCTCGGCATCGCACGGGGATGAAATCCACCGTGCTAAAATACAAAGGTCTTCGACCTGTCCCAGTCTGCGGGGATTTGTGAATTTTGCGGTAAGCGATTAATTGACATCTCCCTCCGTTTCTTGTACACTACTTTACATGGACATAGACCTCGACCTCTACCGTCACGAAGTGCGCGTTTCGTCTAATCCGCTGGTGCGCCTCTCGGCGCTGGATATCTCCCCCGATCATCCCCAGCGGACTTTTGTTTTCCTGCACGGCTTCGGCGGACAGGCTCTCCAATGGCAATATCAGTTGGAGAAATTTTCGCTGGAGAACCGTGTCATCGCGTTGGACCTGCGCGGACACGGCCTCTCCGATAAACCCTCCAGCGGATACGATATGCCGCGCATCCAGGCCGATCTGGAAACTGCGCTTGAGGTGCTTAAGGTAACGGGCAGGGTTGTGCTGGTGGGACATTCCTTCGGCGGGGCGGTGGCGACCGAGTACGCGCTGAACCATCCTGAGCGGGTCGAGCGCCTCATCCTGATCGCCACAGCGGGCGAGTTCAAGTTGAATCCGTTCTTTCGGCTGGCGCTGCATTTCCCGAACTGGTTGCTGCGCATGATCGATCCGTTCACTCGCTCGTGGCTGTCGGCCCCTCCGCACGCGCTGAAACCATTCTATTTGAAGAACCTGTCCAGGTGGGTGGGCTGGGACAAGTTCGCGGCGCTGACGGTGCCGACCCTTGTGGTGCGCGGGCATCGTGACCAGGTCTTTGAGCAACCCTTTTTCGAGCGGGTGGCAAAATCCATTCCAGGCGCGGAGGATGCCGATATAGGGGGATCAGGCCACATGGTCATGTTGGAACGCCGCGAAGCGGTCAATCGCGCCATCGAACGCTTCTTTACGGATGAATCCCAACGCTCCTGGCGGGACTCCTCCGCTCCCATCAAAAAGAAAAAGAACGCCCGCGAGGAACTGCGCGCCCAACGTCCGTGGCTGCAATTTTATGAAGCGGGCGTGCCGTACACGGTGGGCATTCCGAATATCCCTTTGCATCATTTGCTGCGCTCGGCGGTGCGGCGCTTCCCATTGCGGCCCGCCATCTTTTTTGAAGGGACGCGACTTTCCTATCGGCGTTTGAACCATGAGGCCAACCGCTTTGCCAACGTTCTGCTCGAGTTGGGAGCGGGCAAGGGCACGCGCGTGGTGCTCCTGCTGCCGAACGTGCCGCAAATGGTGATCGGATTCTTCGGGGTCATGAAGGC
>JAKANW010000799.1 GCA_021823555.1 Chloroflexota bacterium | reverse complement strand
AGGAACTCAAGCAACGTATCTTGCAAGGCGTTCGCGAGATGAACGCCGCCCCAGTGGTCTTCCGGTGGAAGAAGTTCGATCTGGTGTTGGTCTAATAGTAGCCATTTTAATGAATCGTTATACTAGGCGCCTAATACCGATTCGACCACATTGCCGGCGTAGACAATATGGTCGAACTCTGGATGGTGCAAGTGGTAACGGTGGACGTTTGCCGAAACATTCGCGGCGAGATAATTCTGATGTAGTCTTTACGTCGTTGCAAGCAGGAGAAATGAAAATGACGGAGCAGGCGTATGTACATTGACAAAGTCACGCTGAAAAACATCCGCGGTTTCGAAAACCTAGAGTTTGATCTGTGCCGCGGTGACGCTAAATATGCAGGCTGGACGGTATTTACCGGAGACAACGGCTCAGGGAAAAGTACGCTACTCAAGGCTATCGCGGTCGCGCTTACCGGCAGGGACGTCGCACGTTCCCTTCAGCCTAGTTTCCATCGCTGGATACGCGATGGCGCCGGTGATCAAGAGGCGAAAATCGAATTGATGATTTCTCCGGAAAAAGGGGTGGACGATTTTTCCAAGAAGGGACAAACTGCTTACAAAAAGTTCCCAGCCACGGTAATTCTAAGAAATGGTGGCAAAGACACCCTTATTGAGTTGCCGACCACCTCGGGAAACAAGAAAACGTTGGCTCAAAGGGGACTCTGGTCATCGGATTCCCATGGATGGTTTTCCTGCGGCTACGGGCCCTTCCGGCGGGTATTTGGCGCCTCACCCGAAGCCACGCGCTTGATGGTCGGTCCGACTACGGAGCGTTTTGTCACGATGTTCCAGGAGGCAGCTTCGCTCTATGAGGTGGATCAATGGCTGCGTAATCTGAGCCACAAAAAGCTGGAAGGCAAAACGACCGAGAGTGATCATCTGGAGTTGTTACTTGAAATCTTGCGCGATGACTTAATGCCTAATCAGATCACTGTGGACCGCGTGGATTCTGACGGTCTATGGCTGAAAGATCGTAATGGCTTTCAACTTGCATGGAGCGAAATGAGCGATGGCTATCGCGCCGCCCTCGCTTTGCTCGCGGATATTCTCCGTCACCTTATCGGCGCCTACGGTATTAATGGCCTTGCCGAGCGTGGCGACGACGGAAAGTTGCGCATCGTTCGAGGTGGTGTGGTCATGATCGACGAGATCGATGCTCATCTCCATCCTGAATGGCAGCGTGAGATCGGTTTCTGGCTTAAAGGTCATTTCCCAAAAATCCAGTTTCTGGTTACCACTCACAGTCCTATAATCTGCCAGGCGGCTGATGAGAATGGCCTGTTTGTTTTGCCTGAGCCCGGCAGTGGTATTGAACCTCGCGCACTGACGGCTGACGAATACAAGACTGTAATTTCCTCCCGCCCGGACACCATTCTGCTGACCCCCGCCTTTGGCTTGCAGAACACGCGTTCTCCGCGGGCAGTGGAAGGGCGAGCCGAATACGCCAAGCTCATGGCAAAGAAGAACGCTGGCGCCAAGCTCACTAAGGACGAGCAAGGCAAAGCCACTCAGCTTCAATTATTCGCGGCTACTGGCGAGGAGCCGTGACCCATGCGGCGAGTCATCCGCCCTGCCTTGCCCAAGGCAGTACAAACCTACCTCAACAAGCGACAGTCTTCGACCAACACCAAACGCGGGGCGGGGCAACTGGATATCGAAAAAGACTGGAAGACGGCACGACGAACCAAGAAGTTAGAATCGGTGCTGATCACCCTTCAGCAAATGATGGGCCCGCGCGAACGCTGCATGTACTGTGTCGATTCGCATGGTTCTGACATCGAACACTTTCGTCCCAAGGGACGTTACCCGCGGCGCGCCTTTCAGTGGTCTAACATGTTGCTTTGTTGCACTGAATGCGGACGCATTAAAGGGACCCAGTTTCCCGTGTCGGGACGGCGTCCCCTGCTGATCGACCCATCAATCGAGGATCCGTGGCAGCACCTCGATTTCGACCCTGTCACCGGCAACCTGACAGCGCGATTTGACGTGCAAGCGAATGACTGGTCACCCAAGGGCAGCAAGACCGTTGAAGTGTTGCGACTGAACCGACGAGAGGCTGTGGCGGCCGGGTGTGTCAAGACCCTCACTCGTCTGGCCGCCATAGTGCAAACCTCGCTCGTCGGTGGCGTGATCGCCCCACAAGTCTTGATTGATGAATTGAAGCAGGCCGACGACCACGGCCTTTTGGGCTGGTGCTTCAGCAGTACAGGCCGCATCCTGCCACCGTTCAGCGATTTGTACCAGCACCATCCGGCGGTTTGGTCGCAATGTACCCGAGCCTTGTAGCCAATTCCACTGAACCGAATGACCAATAAGCAAAAACTCGAACTCACCTGGATCGGCAAGGAGAATCGGCCGAAGCTGGAGCCGCGCATCTTGCTGGAAGATCCGGCGAAGTCGTATCACGCGAAGCATCGGGTGATGGACAGAGACGTGTTCGACAACCAGCTAATCTTCGGCGACAACCTACTGGCGCTGAAGGCACTGGAGGCTGAGCTTGCGGGCAAGGTGAAGTGCGTGTTCATCGACCCGCCCTACAACACCGGCAGTGCCTTCACGCATTACGACGACGGTGTGGAGCATTCGATTTGGCTATCGCTGATGCGCGACCGGTTGGAAATTATCCGTCGCTTACTGTCAGACGACGGATCGCTGTGG
>JAKANW010000798.1 GCA_021823555.1 Chloroflexota bacterium | reverse complement strand
AAGGGCTTGCTCATCCATTGTTTCATGCCCATGTCCAGATCGCTCAAAACAAACACGGGGGTCTGAATGCGTTCAGCCACATCGAACGCGCGCCAGCCAAACTCGAAGCACTCATCCACACCGCCAGGCAGCAGGATGATCGAATGCGTGTCACCGTGGCCGATAAAGTAAGTAAAGGTCAGGTCACCCTGCGAGGTGCGGGTCGGCAAACCGGTGCTGGGACCGATGCGCTGCACGTCCCAAATCACGATGGGCACTTCCGTGTAATAGGCCAGGCCTGCGAATTCTGTCATCAAAGAAAGGCCGGGGCCGGAAGTGGATGTCATGGAGCGCAAACCGCTCCAACCCGCGCCGATAGCCATACCGATGGCTGCCAGTTCGTCTTCAGCCTGCACCACAGCGTAAGTGTGCTTGCCATCCTCGCGCTTGCGCAGGATGGGCAGGTACTCGTTCAGGGACTCTGCCAGCGAGGAGGCAGGGGTAATGGGATACCAGCCGGCGAATTGCACGCCGCCATAGATCGAGCCGATGGCCGCGGCCGTGTTGCCGTCTGCCATGATCAGCCCGTCGGTCTTGTGCATGGATTCCACGTAGAAGGGGTCCTTCTTTTCGAGGGTGGCTTTCGCCCAATCGGCGCCGGCTTTGACTGTGTTGAAGTTCAGTGCAATAGGCTTCTCCTTGCCCTTGAAGTGGAAGGAAAGGGCCGACTCGATTTTTTCCAGGTCAATGCCGATCATCTGCGCCAGGATGCCCACGTAGATCATATTTGAGACCAGGTCGCGCAGGTTGGATGGCAGTTCCTTCTGGTCGCGGATCAACTGTTTGACCGGCATGGGATACACGCTGATGTCGGTGCGCGTGATGGGCTGCTTGATATCGTCAGCGTAGAAGAACACACCGCCGGGCGCGACATCTGCCAGGTCCCGCGCGAACGAGGCCGGGTTCATGGCAATGAAGATCTCGTGCAGTTCGCGGCGGGCGATGAACCCATCCTTGTTGACGCGGATGGTATACCAGGTTGGCAATCCCTGAATGTTGGACGGGAACAGGTTCTTGCCAGATACGGGGATGCCCATCTTGAACAAGGCCCGCAGGATGGTGTTGTTTGCCGTCGAACTACCTGAGCCGTTGACGGTCCCCACCGTGATCGAGAAATCATTTACTATTTTTTGGTTCATGGAGCTCCTCTTTTAACATTGTCAGGACGGGCGATGGTAGAGCAGGTCAATGTGCTCCACCAGTGCTTTGCGCCCGGCCTGGTAATTTCCACTGCAAATGGACTTGACCATCTTTTCGTGATATTGCCAGACTTCCTGCAAATAAGCATAATCGCCTGCGAATACATTCAATCCCACCGCCTCATACGCGTCCCAATAAGCCTCCAGCAGGCCGGTTACATACGGGTTCCCGAGACGGCTGTAGATCAAAAGATGCAGGTTGCGGTGTTCCTCATGAGGAACTTGAATGGGAGTGCGCCCCAACTTTTCCCAGGCGCGTTCCACCAAAACCTTCAATGAATTCTTATCCTCTTCGGTTAATTTTTGCACCGCTTCATCCCAATAGGCGGCTTCCAGGTGGTTGCGCAGTTCCGAATATTTCAGGAAATGGTTTTCATCCAGCGCCAGCGCATATCCGAGACTCTGGCGGACGGCGGGTGTGAAGGTATAAGGCAGCCGTCTCATCCCTGTACGCGGGCGGACCTCCACCAGGCCCAGAGCGCGCGCCACTTCGAGTTGTTCCCTAAGGGAAGCTACGCTCACACTCAACTCCCGGCTGAGTTCCGTTAAAGCCGGCAGCCCCTGCGACTCAGCCTCTGCGTGGCGGGCCAGGTAGCGCATGAACTCAGAAATGGTGTCAATGCCGTTCTTCTCGCGTAACATAGGAATATTATGATTAATCAGATTATTCGTAGAATTGGAGTATAATTCCCGGTTGTATAGTTGTCAAGGGAAGCACTGGAACGTTAACAATGTTGCGTCGCCAGTTCACCCGAGTCGAAGCGTAAAGCAATTTTTCCCCGTGCATGTGAAAAATCGCTTTATCGTAAGGTATAATTACGGTCGCGCGTTCTGTGCGCGGGTAGATAACATCGCATAAGGCAATCTATGGCAAGCATTTCTTTCATTCCCACCGACTATTGGCAGACCCTTCAGGTTACTCCGCACGATATAGAATATTTACATAGCTATTTGTTTGAACGCGAAACCCCACTGACTGCCCGTGAACTGGTCACAGTATTTGTGGAGGAGCGTATTCGTTTCGAGCGCGAGGCGGCACAACGAAAACGCCAGGCGGGGGGCCAGGTTTATCTCCCAAAAAATAAATACCAGGCTGGTAACGTTTTGACCTTCCCTGCCTTGCAATGGCAGAGGGGCAAGGTGACCGCAGTCCGTCCGGGTGTCAACCCTTCGGTGGATGTGTTTGACGTGATTTCCGTGGAGTTGGAAAATGGAAACGAACGCCTCTTCGCAGCCAACCTGGCTGAACATGCACTTAACGATGTGCCAGTCTCCGCTGCCGAGGATGAAGGCCTTGACCTTGCATCCATTTTGGAAACCCATGGCGCAGAGTTGGAGAAGAAGATAACAGTAGCCTTCCAGGCGGATGATGGCCTGGTCTGCATTGCAAGCCGCTGGTTCCCGCGGGCTTTGCTGGTGGACGTGAATGTTGGGCACCTCAACCTGGCGGAGGCAGTCCTGGATACGTTTGG
>JAKANW010000797.1 GCA_021823555.1 Chloroflexota bacterium | reverse complement strand
TTATTTGGCGAGGCGGAATGGAATGGCCGCGCCTTCAATATCGTGGATACGGGCGGCATTGACCCAACGCATGGCGGCAAGACCCCGCTCTCCATCGGCTCGGCAGATTTTATTGACGACATCCGCAAACAGGCGCAGGTTGCCATTCGGGAGGCGGATGTGGTGCTCTTCGTCAATGATGGCGAATCGGGCGTCACATCGCCGGACCGCGAAGTGGCGGAAATTTTGCTGGAGTTTTTCAAGTAGAGCGAGACAACGTCTCGCTCTACGATTGTACTGGATATGGGGCGGGATATCTGGCGCTAAGATTGGATAAACGTCCCGTTACGGAGTTCCATCAGTGTCTGCTGAATCTCCTCAACGGTGTTCATGACGAACGGCCCGTAGGGGACGATTGGTTCACGGAACGGCGCGCCAGCCATGAGCATGAAGCGCACACCCGCCTCCGACTCGACCTCGATCTGGTCCCCGTCTCCGAAGACGACCATCCGCACTGACTCGATTTGCTCGCTCGCGAACGCGCCGCTGCCTTCGAACACATAGGCGATAACAGTGTGCCCGCGCGGGGTGGGGAGGTCAAATCGGGAACCAGGGGCCAGCTTGACGTCCAGGTAAAGAGGCGATGCCGCAATTTCGGTAACAGGGCCACGCGTCCCGTTGAATTCGCCTGCCACCACGCGGACCGTCGCGCCGTCCTTGGCCGTGCTGGGAATGGCCGTGGCACTGATTTCCTGGTAGCGCGGCGGCCCCATCTTTTGGGCGGCAGGCAGGTTGACCCACAGTTGGAAGCCGTAGATGACGCCGCTTTGTTCGCTGCGACGCGGCATTTCTTCATGCAGGATGCCGCGGCCGCTGGTCATCCATTGCACGTCACCCGGACCGATGAGGCCCGAGTTGCCGAGGCTGTCGCGGTGGTTGACTGAGCCTTCGAGCATGTAGGTGACGGTTTCGATGCCGCGGTGTGGGTGCATGGGGAAGCCGCGAATGGGACCCTCGACCGGGTCATTGAAGGCGAAGTGGTCGAAGAGCAGGAAGGGATCGTATTCGTTAGACTGGCGTGGGGCGATAGAGCGCTGCAATAAAACGCCCGCACCTTCGACGACAAATTGTGGTTGGATCACATGGGAGATAGGCCGATAAGTGTTCATGCCGGTAAGATGGGGCGTGAGATTTGGATATTACATACCCTGCGCTTGATCGGGTTCTGTTTTGGGACTCATCCAATTCAGCCGGTCGATCACTTTGTAGATGAGCGCGCCCACGCCGACAAAAACATAGCCAAATGCAAGCGAGGAACCGACGACCAGCAGGATATATGAAAGAAAGTCCTTTACGCTCGTCGGGGATTGGGGTGAGAAAGAGACCAGTACGACCTCAATCGTCATGAAAAGGGACAATAGCAACGGGGAAAACAAGAGCACTTTGTAAATGACAGGCGCGGGTTTGTGAATGCTCCACAGTAGCAAACTTATCGTCAACAGCACGCATGGGATGCCCCATAGGATAATGCCAACTGCGTAGACGGCAGCGACGGTCGCCAGCGCATTCCAAAACGCGTTTAGAGTGTTTGGGTTTTCTGCCGGGCCAAACACCAGCTGCATGAACAACAGCGCCAACCCCCAGGCGACATATGGAATCAATAACAAGAAGCGTAAAAGATTTTGAGGCTTGATTATCATTTGGATACCCTATAAAGATGGATTTGGTTTGTTGTGTTTTGAAGCCAGAGAAATGAATTGGGATGTTGTGGGTAAGATGAGGCGGCTGGGGTGGATATTATATGGCGATGGCTTGCATTAGCCGCGTGTAGGCTGGCAACAGTTTTCAGAGAGGATGAAGTGTGCTTCTCTCTATCAACCTTGTTCTGTGTTTTTTCGCTTTGACCGTTTCATAGTCAATATTACGCGGTTGGCTGGGTCGGGACATTCCACTTGAATTTCATCTTGTTCCCACCAGGGAAGTTGTCCGCCAAATTGAAAAGTTTGCAGATCGGGGAAGATGTCGTGATAGAAGAATCCGCACAGCCCACCCGAGTCATGGCAACTGATTGCAAAAGTGTCTCCCGCTCGATGGCCCGCGCTACAGGTCCCTTTCACGCTGGTGACGGTGGCGGTCACTTTGTAGCCGATTCCTGGATCTTGCGCCATATTCTTGCCTCGCTTTCTTTATGGATGTTGGATAACAAAACGCCATCTCCCGTTGCATTGTTTACTATACAACGGGAGATGGATGCATGTCAATCCACGCGGATTGGAAATGTTCGGCGTTTCGTCTTTTTTCACTGCACCGGCGGGCAGACCGTCTCGTCCGTGGAGATGATCTTGGAGCGCGCCAACTCTTTTCCGTTCTGGTCCAAGGCCGCAACTTGGAAATAGCATTCGTTTTGCTGCAGGCTGCCCAAGTTGGATTGCATCTCAAAATCGGTCTTGGCTTTTTCATCAATTAGGGTTAGAGATTGGGGCGAGCTGCCTCCGAAAACCTGGTAGGAGGCCACATCTGTCGCACCGTTCCAGGAATAGCCGAGAGTGAGGTTGGTTCCGTCCAGCTTGAAGGCCAGTGCGGGCAACGTTTTCGGGAATCCCTGCCATGGGAAGCGGAAAGCGCGGTAACTGACATAGGGTTGGTCAAAGGAAAGTTGGAAAATGATCTGATTGTCCGGCGTCACTTCGGTCATCGAGACGAAGGCAAATTGTTTGGCTTGAGAAGGTGCG
>JAKANW010000796.1:2067-2711 GCA_021823555.1 Chloroflexota bacterium | reverse complement strand
CGCAGGCTCTCCCCCTGCTGCTTCCACTTCTGGTATTCGCTGATCACGTCGTTCATGAATAGAGGTTCCTGGTTGTGAGATGGCCGCGATTCAACCGCCCCTTGAGCCGCTGCTCGCGGCGGCGGATCGCCGGAGAGTCTTCGAATTCCAGCGCCTGCAGCGTCATCTCGAGAGCCATCGGGTAGTTCTTCTCGCGATGCTCGTAGTGCTTGGCGAGTTCCACGTGGGCGTAAATGTGACCCTGCGCGGCGGCCTCTTCCCACAGGCGGACGGCCTCGTCGAGATCGCCGCGGCGTTTTTGTAGGATGGATAACCGCTGGATGGCCGCGGCAAAATCGGATTCTGAAAGACTTTGCTCGGAGTCCGCTGCGGGCTTCATTTCGAGGGCGTGTTCGAAGAGACGCGCTGCCATGTCCCACTGGCCGAGGTCTTCGTACAGTTTGCCGAGGGCGACGAAATCCAGCCCGTGTTGGACGTGCCCAGCGAAGGGATCGTCGAGCATGGCCGCCACATGGCTGAGCAACGCGGCCATGGCCACCACGTCCATGGCGTTGTGGTAGAAGACGCCCTTGAGCGGGGTTGCGTCGCCGTTGCGGAGGTAATCGAAGTAGAGCCAGGGCACTTCGTAGCCGGGCACTTCTTCG
>JAKANW010000796.1:0-2057 GCA_021823555.1 Chloroflexota bacterium | reverse complement strand
GTGCGCGGCGCGGCCAGGATGTTTTCTTCGAGATATTTCAACGCGCGCGAGGGCAGACGGTCGCGCCAGAGACGGCGCGCCAGCGGGAGCAGGTCGAGGTGCGAATATTCGCGCAGCGGTGTGGGGATGCTGTGTAATGTGTAACGCGTATTGAGCAGAGGCGCGTCGAAGGTTTTGCCGTTGAAGGTGACCAGCGCCCGCGTTGGTGCGATGAACTCAAGCAGGGCTTCGAGCATGGCTGGTTCCTCCGCTGGGTCGCGCATGAAGAACTGTGCCAGGTGGAAGGTCTCGCCTTCAAAGCGGCCCACCCCAACGAGGAAGGCGTAGGTGCCGGTTCCGCCGGCCATGCCGGAGGTTTCGGTGTCGAGGAAGAGGAAGGAGGAAAGAGGAACTTCGGAGAGACGCGCATCCCTGGCCCAGGCCGCGATGGCAGTCAGCGGGTTGGCGGGGATCAGGGACTGGCTCCCGTGGCGGTATGCGGGGCCAAAGGTCTGCTCGGAGACAAACGCTTCGCCGCGCCGGGTTTGCCGGAAGCCGCCGGGGACGACGCGCTGGATTGGGATGGCCGCGTCAGGCTTGGGCGGAGTTTGATCCGGGCCGCGGCCGGGGGTCAGGTCGGCGGTTCCCACTTTCACGCCAAGGGCTTTGAGTTTGTCTGTCAGGGAAGGTTTGGGCAAATTCACGCGCCAATTGTACATCACGCCTTCTTGTCTGCCGAATCGGAAGTTGGGAAGTGATGGCTCGAAATCAATCCGGCGGTCATTCCACTTGATTGTGAGTATAATGGAATTGGCAATGGAATCAATAAAGCGATCCCACCGCTGGTCATACTTCATCTTCGCGAGACTGCTGTGCGGTGGCCTCGCGTTTTGTATTCCTTTTACCGGCGAGAGTAGGAGTAAGGCATATGAAACTATCCCTGTTCTTCATGCTGATTGATACCATTCTCTTGCTGAGCTACCCGGTTCTTTATATCGCTTCCAGATTGCGCAAAAAATGGAAAGTTAAGCGATAATACGGATAGAGTTTGCACTTGAAAATTGTCTGGCGCAGATGAACGCCCACATCGGTTCTGAGGAGACCCTATGCACTCGCTCAATGAAATCTTGGCCGTCATCCTGGGGGGTGGACGCGGCGCACGTTTGTCTCCGCTTACGATCATGCGCTCGAAACCGGCGGTGCCTATCGCGGGTAAATACCGCCTAATCGACATTCCCATCAGTAACTGCATCAATTCCGGTCTCTTCCGCATTGCGGTGCTTACACAGTTCAACTCTGTTTCCCTGCATCGCCATATCACGCAGACCTACAATTTTGACGCGTTCCACACCGGCTGGGTGCAGATTTGGGCCGCCGAGCAGACGCTTGAATCTGAGCACTGGTATCAAGGCACGGCGGATGCCGTCCGCAAGCAAAAATTCGAGATTCTGTCCACCGGTGCGTCGCACGTGTTGATTTTGGGCGGCGACCAGCTCTATCGCATGGATTACGAGGCCATGGCGAGATTCCATTGGGCGAATAACGCCGATCTTACCGTGGCGGTCCAGCCTGTCTCGCGTGAAGATGTTGCGCGCTTGGGTATTCTCAAACGGGAAAATGACGGGCATATCTCGGCGTTTGTGGAGAAGCCCAAGGATCCCGCCGTCCAGGCGAAGTTCGTCAGCCGCGACGATGAGGAGCGGCCCTACCTCGGCTCGATGGGTATCTATTTGTTCAAGACCGAAGCCTTGATGGACTTTTTGAACGGCTATCCGGATTTCGATGATTTTGGCTCGGATGTTATTCCGCAGGCTATTCACACTCATGCCGTCTACGGTTTTGACTTCGACGGTTACTGGCGCGACATTGGGACGATCCGCTCGTTCTACGAAACCAACTTGGAACTCACCAACCCGAACCCGCCTTTCAGTTTTTACGACCCCAAACGCCCGATTTATACCCACCCGCGCGTCCTGCCCGGCTCGGTCATTGAAGAAAGCCGTCTGCAAAATGTCATGATCTCCGAAGGATGCCGCATCCAAAAAGCCGAGATCATGCGGTCCATCATCGGGGTTCGA
>JAKANW010000045.1 GCA_021823555.1 Chloroflexota bacterium | reverse complement strand
CCCGTACACTCATCAAGCGCGATTCTGCCGTGATCTCCCCCTCTTATCCGCGCGGGTATCCGTTCGTGATGGATCATGGCAAGGGCACCGAGGTGTGGGATGTGGATGGGAACCGCTTCCTGGATTTCATGGCGGGGATTGCAGTGGCATCCACCGGGCACGCACATCCCAAAGTGGTGAAGGCCATCCAGGATCAGGCCGAACAGTTCATCCACATCTCATCTGATTTCTATCACGAGAAATGGATCCAACTAGCCGAGAAACTGGCCGAGATCGCGCCCTTCGATGATTACGGCGTTTCGTTCATGACCAATTCGGGCACCGAGGCTGTTGAAACGGCCATCAAGCTGGCGCGTTATCACACCGGGCGCAGCAATTTCATCGGCTTCACCGGCGCGTTCCACGGCCGCACGATGGGCGCGGTGACTTTCACAGCCAGCAAGCCCAAATACCACAAGGGCTTCTATCCATTGATGAATGGCGTGCTGCATGCGCCATTCCCAAACCCCTACCGGCCGATCCTGGAACGCCGCAAAGGCGAAGACGATGGTCAAACGGTGGTGCGCTACATTGAGGACCAGATCCTTGGGCACGTTCTGCCGCCAGAAGAGGTGGCAGGTATCCTGGTCGAGACCATTCAAGGCGAAGGTGGATACATTGTCCCGCCGCCGGGTTTCTATCCTGCCCTGCGTGAATTATGCGACAAGTACAACATCCTGTTGATCGTGGACGAAGTGCAATCTGGCATGGGCCGCACCGGCAAGTGGTGGGCCATCGAGCACTTCGGCGTGGAGCCGGACATCGTTACGGCAGCCAAAGGCATCGCCTCGGGCATGCCGCTGGGCGCGTGCATCGCCCGTCGCGACATCATGGATTGGGAGAAAGGGTCGCACGGCAACACTTATGGCGGCAACCCGATCTCCTGTGCGGCGGCGCTGGCCACCATTGACCTGATCGAGAACGAATACCTGCAGAACGCGGCCGAGGTCGGACAGTACACGCTGGACGCACTGGCCGAGATCCAGGGCCGCCACCCGTCCATGGGCGATGTGCGCGGCATCGGCCTGATGATCGGTGTGGAGTTTGTCAAAGACCGCAACAGCAAGGAACCCGCAACTGAACTCTACGAGCGCGTGGTGAACCTGGCTTTCGAGCGCGGCCTGTTGATGCTTGGCTGCGGCAAATCGGTCATCCGCATCGCGCCGCCACTCAGCATCTCCAGGAGTGAAGTGGACGAAGGCCTGACGATCTTTGAGGAAGCCGTCACGCTGGCCGAGAAGGAAATGAAAACAGGCAAGTAAGTTCCTGCGAATTAACAAAACTGGCGCGGACCCTTTCCAGGTCCGCGCCAGTTTTTTCTGCCCGTTTTCTTACTTCTTCAACTCACAAACATTCAATCTCTCATTCCACTGGCAGGCATAAGAATTGCGGATGCAGGCTGCTTCTGCCGTGATCTTGCTGCACACGTCAATCGGCTCACTGCATTTCAAGGTAGTGGCAGAGACGGTGACGCAGCCCGGCGCGGTAAGGGTCAGTCCTGTGGTTGGCTTACAAGCCTTCAAATCTGGACTATAGGTCGTGCCGGGAGGACAGCCAGGGTACGCGGCGCTGGTTGTCGCCTGGCAACACTGGAAGGAAGAATCGTAGGTGGAACCGGGTGCGCATCCCTGGAAGGTCTGGGTGGCCAGATCAGGATTGTTGATGCCGTAGGGAATCTCAGCCAGGCCGCTGGGTGAAATGCAGGCGCCGTACAGGCTGTCGAAATACAGGCCAGCCGGGCATTGGCCACTCGCGCCAGGGGCCAGCGCACAGGATTGCTGCCCACCGCGGTCAATCTTCACGTAGCCGGTTGGACAGCCCGTCTCACCCACCTGGGCTGGGATGGGAGCATACGTGCACTTGCTCGTATTCGGGTCGAGCGTATAACCGGGGTCGCAAGTTGCAGTGGCGCCCGTCTGGTCTGGAGAGTTGGAGCAAGCCGTATTGCAGACCGTCACTTCAGCCGAGGTTTCTTTGGAACGCACACCTTTACAGGTCAACACACGTTTGCCATCCACGATCGCATCCGTGCAGGTGTAATCCTTTCGGTTGAGCTTATAGTCCGCTCCCTGCGAGATATTCAGCGTCACATAGCCGTCGCCCGCGGCGCAGTACTGACCGCGTATCACCACGTCCGGTAACTGGCACTGACCTTGCGGCAGGCCGGACGATGTGCTCGGGATGTAGGCGGTCATCTGGCAGGAAGGCGCCAGGGGTTTGGGCTGGGGCACCGCACAGCGGAAACCCGTTTCGGGGCTGTGAAACGTAGGCGCACCGTAATGCCGGATCGCTGAGGCCACCTGACTGGGATCAGTTTCAAAGCTGCTGCCACGGATGGCGCGATACTGGCCAGAATCGGGGCCGGCGGGATTCGTGTTCGGGCCGGTGTTGTAATAGGCGTCGCTGTACCAATCCTGCACCCATTCGTACACATTGCCGGCCATATCGTAAAGTCCGTAGGTGCTGCGGCCATTCGGGTAGTCGGTCACATCCGTGGTGTGCTTGACGCAACCGGCAAAGTTCAGGTAGTCACAGGCCGCGCCGTCTTCGCCCCACGGGTAAGTACTGCCGGTCGCGCCGCGCGCAGCCTTTTCCCATTGGGCTTCCGTTGGAAGTTGACCCTGCGCCCAGGTGCAGTACGCGTTGGCCTGATCCCAGGTCACGCCGACCACCGGGTAGCTGCTGTAATCCAGATTGGTATAAACGGGCGCGCCGATTTCCTGGGTGGGAGGCGTACAAGCTCCGGAGGCCACACACTGGGCATACATGCCATAGGTCACTTCCGTTTGCTGGATCCAGTAGCCATCCACAGAAACCGTCCGTGTGGGGGCATCGCCGACCTCATTGCCCATGGTAAATTCGCCGCCCGGCACATACACGAGCGTGGATGTATCTATCCATCTCATGGCGGTGCCAGCCTGGGGTCCGGCCAACGCAACCGGCGCCAGCGTAGGAGTAGACGTGGGTGGAATTGGGGTTTCAGTAGCCGGTGGTAATGTAGCGGTCGGAAGCGTGGGAGTCGGTGTGGAAGCTGATGTGCAGGATGCCAGCACGAAAGTCAACATCACAACAGTAAACGCTATCCCATGCAAAGTCTTTTTCATTCAGTCTCCTTCTCCGACAGGCAAGCCTGCCAGGTCGCCCGCAATTATAATGCAAGCCGCTGAATTGTTTTTTCCCACCTCCCACCTGTGGGGGAAGGATATAATCGGGGCATGGATATTCCCCATTTAACCCTGACCGAAGCCCGCCAGGCGCTCCTAAAAGGCGACCTCACGCCTCAAGCCCTGACCGAAGCCTGCCTCCGCCAAATCGAGCGCCTCAACCCGAAAATCAACGCCTTCATCACAATCCTCCGCCCTGAGCGGAGCCGCGAAGCGGCGCAGTCGAAAGGCGCGTTAGCTGGCCTGCCTGTCGCAGTGAAAGATTTATATGAGACCGCCGGAATCCGCACCACCGCCGGGACGAAGTTCTTCGCGGATTATGTTCCCGCGGAAGACGCGACGGCTGTGAAAAAACTAAAGAAAGCAGGCGCAGTCATCCTCGGCAAGACCAACACGCACGAGATCGCCCTGGGCGTGACCAACGTCAACCCGACCTTTGGAGCCTGCCACAATCCCTGGGACCTGGAACGTGTCACCGGCGGTTCCTCAGGTGGGAGCGCGGCCTCTGTAGCGGCAGACATGGCGCTGGCAGCCCTCGGCACCGACACAGGCGGCTCGATCCGCATCCCGGCTTCGCTGTGCGGCGTGGTCGGCTTGAAGCCCACCTACGGACGCATCAGCTTGCGCGGAATATTTCCGCTCTCGTGGAATCTCGACCACGCCGGCCCGCTGACCCAATGTGTGCGCGACGCGGCACTCCTGCTGCAAGTGCTGGCCGGATACGATGACGAAGACCCCGCTTCGGTCAATGCGCCAGTGGACAATTACCTGGTTGATATTGACAAAGGCATCAAAGGTTGGAAAGTTGCGCTGGCTGTCGGGGATTACATTGAAGATAGCGATGCGGAAATATTGGAGGCGGTACGGGCGGCGGCAAAGGTATTTGCATCCCTGGGCGCGCAAGTGCAGGAAGTCAACGTGGAATGGCTGCGCGAAGCTGCCCTGGCGAATTCGCTCATGACCCCGGCCGATGGCGCGGCCTTCCATCGCGAACGCTTGAAGGAACACCCCGATTGGTTCGGGGAGGATGTCCGTCAGCGGCTGGAAATGGGAGCGGCATACACCTCCAGCGAGTACGCGCTGGCGAGACGGAAACAGGCCGAAGTGCGGCGGCGAGGCGAGCAGTTCTTCCATCGCTTCGACCTGCTGCTCCTGCCGTCCACGCCCATCGCCGCGCCGTTGATAGAAGGGAACAATGCCATCGAACAGGCGCGCCGCCTGACGCGTTTCACTGCGCCCTTCAACGTGAGCGGGCTGCCGGCGCTTTCGATGCCGTGCGGTTTTACAGGGTCAGGTCTGCCTATTGGCCTGCAATTGGTCGCGGCGCATTGGGCCGAAGCAAAGCTGCTGCGGGCCGCGCAGTCATACGAGCAGGCCAGCGAGTGGCATCTTCGCAAACCGAATATTTAACGGCTGCGCTTACACCGCCGCCCGGATCTCCTCCACCGCCTCCGGATTGACCAGCGACGAAGTATCGCCCAGCGCCTGCCCCAGGTAGGCCGAGCGGATCATGCGCCGCATGACCTTGGCGTTGCGCGTCTTGGGCAGGTCGCTCACGAACAGCACCGCTTTGGGCGCCAACGGCTTGCCCATCTCGGCCGCGATCATGTCATGCAGTTCCTGCCGCAGGGCAGCGGAGGGGGAAGCATCCTTCTTCAAGACCACGAACATGACCAGCTCACTGCCCTTGATTTCATGCGGGACGCCAATCGCCGCGGACTCGACCACAGCCGGGTTCCGTGCAAGAATGGACTCCACCTCTGCCGGTCCAAGCCGTTTCCCCGCGATCTTGATCGTGTCGTCCGAACGGCCCAGGATGTACCACAGCCCATCGCCATCCACCGCAGCGAAATCCCCATGCACCCACACATTTTCCCAGCGCGACCAGTAGGTATCCAGGTAGCGCTGGTGATCCTTCCAAAAGCCGCGCGTCATGCCGATCCACGGCGCCCGGATGACCAGCTCGCCAACGGCATTGCGGATCGGCTGTCCGTTCTCGTCCACCACGTCCGCGGCCATGCCGGGACAAGGCGCGGAGAAGGCGCAGGGCTTGAGCGGCAACAGCGGATTGCCCATGACAATGCCGCCTGAAATTTCCGTGCCGCCGGAATAGTTGATGATCGGGCGTTTCCCCTCCCCTACTTTCTCGAACAGCCACAACCATGGATCGGGATTCCACGGCTCGCCGGTCGAAGCAAAGAAGCGCAGGGAGGACAGGTCATGCTTTTTGAACTGCTCTTCGCCGTGTGGGATGAGCGAGCGGATCAACGTAGGCGAAACGCCCAACTGCGTGATCTTGTGCCGCTCGACCAGCGCCCACAATCTGTCCGGGTCGGGGAAGTCGGGTGCGCCGTCGTACAGGAACATGGTCGCGCCGAGCACCAGTGCGCCGAAGACCAGCCACGGCCCCATCATCCAGCCCATGTCGGTCATCCAGTAAATGACATCGCCCGCGTGGACGTCGGTGCCGAAGGCCATATCCTGCGCGGCTTTGACCGGGAATCCGCAGTGCGTGTGGACTGCGCCTTTGGGCCTGCCGGTGGTCCCGGACGTGTAGATAATCATCAGCGGGTCTTCAGCGGAGGTGACTTCTGTCGAAGCGGTGACAGGCTGAGGGGCGATCAGATCGCGCCACCAATGGTCCCTGCCGGCTTTCATCGGTATCGCCTGTCCCGTCCGCTTCAAGACGATCATGTGCTGCAAAGTAGGCACCTGCGCGGCGGCCTCGTCCGCGATGGATTTCATCTCCACTGCCTTGCCGCGCCGGAACGCGCCATCGGCAGCGAAGAGCGCTTTCGCCCCGGCATCGTTCAGCCGCGAGACAATGGCGCCCGCGCCATAGCCGGAGAACAACGGCAGGATGATTCCGCCGATCTTGGCAATCGCCAATAATGCAATCACGATCTCCGGCGTCATTGGCATGAACAGACCGATGGCGTCACCCTTGCCCAGCCCCAGCGAGTGCAGGGCGTTGGCGGCCTGGTTGACCTGCTCATAGAGTTGCCGATAGGTCAGCGAACGAGTTGCGCCCTCTTCTCCTTCCCAGATCACTGCTGACCGTAGACCGAAGGTTGTCCACCGTCCACCGTCCTCCACCCATTTATCCAACAGGTTATGAACAATGTTCATCTTGCCATCCACACACCATTTTGGAAATTGAATGCCTTCACTCAAATCCACCACTTGCGAATAGGGCTGGTAAAACTCGATATCCAGGAATTTCAACACGGCATCGGTGAACCAGGCCACCTCCTGCGTTGAACGGCGCATCAGTTCGTTAAAGTCTTCGAGTGCGTGCTGACGCATGAAGTCTGTCAGGCGAGCGCGCTTGATATGCTCTGGCGTGGGACGCCAAACGATCTCTCCGCCGAAATCAAATTGATCGGTCATCGTGACACCTCCAAATTGGCTGGCTAAATTATAAGCGCATCCGCGATGGATGCGCCCAACTTAACGACTCAATTTGCCTGACCCAACCTGTGGGACGGTTTTCAACGGATGCGCTCAAATTATTTTTGCAAACAGGCCAACAAATCTTTTACTGCGCCCTGCGGCTCTGAGCGGGTGATTGCCAGGACTGGCGCCGAGGGAATGGTGTACACCTCGCGCAGCCCATTCCCCAACAAGCGCCGCGGCAGGATGCCGACCGCGTTCGGATCGGCGGTCAACGCGTCGGACATTTCCTGCGGACTGGTCGCCAGCCGCGCCAGGGATGTCTCGCTTCGTCCCGCCATCATAAGCTGGTCAAAGACCCTTTGGATATCCGCGCCTGACGCGTAGACCCACACCTGCGCCGACAAATCTCCCTGCCCCGCGAACAACGCCTGGGCCTGTTCCTTTGTCAAATCCTGGAGCGAGCTTTGGCGACTCACAACAATCAAAACATCTTCCTGGTCAATTTGATATGCAGGGATAGTCAGATCGGCTGGCTCGCCGATGCGAACTGACAAATCAGCCGCATCAGGCCCGGTGAGATTGACGGCAATGAAGTTCTTCCCTGCGCAATCGTAAATTTTAGATAGCCAGGGCTGGGCGGCCTGCGTCACAGACACGTTGATGGTTTGAGGCGCCGCAGCAGGCGAAGATGAAGAGGGAGAACAACCAACCGCGAAGAGAAGAACAAACCAAACCAAGGCGAACCGGAGGTGCATCATCTACCAATTCTGGATCAACGCGGCCAGCAAATCCCTGCGCTGCTGGAGGCTATCCGCAAAAATAAACTCTCGCTCCGAATGATAGCCCTCGCCAATGGCGCCAAGCCCGTCCAGCACCGGGACGCCAAGCGGCGCGACGAAGTTGGCGTCCGAGCCGCCGCCTGAGCCTCCCGCTTCCAATTCGATGCCCAGCGCATCCCTGGCAATGTCAAAAGCCTTCTTGAACGCGGCCTGGTTGACTTTGTTATAAGGCATCGGCGGGCGATTCAATTCGCCGGTCACTTCAATGGATGTGCCATCCAAAACCGGCCGGAGATTCTTGAGCGCCGCTTCGATGCGCGGGGCCTCATCGGGGTTCAGCACCCGCAGGTCCACTTTGACGACACATTCATCCGGCACGGCATTCGCGGCAAAGCCGCCACGGATTTGCCCAACGTTGAGCGTGGTGCCTCGGCTGTAATCCGTCAGCTTTTGAATGGCGATGACCTGGTGAGCCATCTCTTCGATGGCATTGCGCCCCTTTTCATGCTCGCCGCCTGCGTGAGCGGCACGTCCCTTGACCTTGACCGTGAAATCCCCCACGCCTTTGCGCCAGGTTTTGAGCGCGCCATTGACCAGCCCGGACTCCAGAACAAAGATCATCGCCGATTCTTTCGCAAGAGATTCGATCAAGGCACGCGAGGTGTGGCTGCCGATCTCTTCATCGGAGGTGCACAGCAGGTTGACCGGTCGTTTGATCGCGTTGGATCGATACAGCTCTTCCAGCGCGGCCAGGGCAATGACAATCCCGCTTTTCATGTCCAGCACGCCGGGGCCGAACATTTTCCCATCCGCTTCACGAAAGGGAATCCTATCCAGCGCGCCAAGCGGAAAGACGGTGTCCATGTGGCAAAGGAGAAGGAGGCCGCCCTCGCCCTTCGCTTCGACTGCTCTCGCTCCGCTCAGCGCGAATCGCGCCAGTACGTGATTGCCAGTTTCATCGTTTGGGACGATTTCCACTTGCGCGCCGATTTTGTGCGCTTCTTCCGCAACGAGTGCGCCAACCCGGTCAACGGCAGCCTTGTCACTGGAAGGCGACTCGGTTTCGACGAGTCGCTTAAGCAGGTGCTTCATTTCCATAATCTGCGGCTTACACGAATTGGAAAATCAAGGCGAGTAATCCCACCACCGCACAATAGATGGCGAAGACATACAGGGAATGTTTGCTGACGTAGTTGATCAACCAGCGGATGGAGAGCCAGCCCACAATCCCCGCGACAATGAACCCAACCGCCAGGGGAGGCAGGAAAGCGCTCGAGCCGTGCATTTTGAGAACGCCCAGGGACTCGTAGCCGCCCGCCGCCAGCATGATCGGCGCGGCCATCAGGAAGGCGAAACGCGTCGCCGACGGCCGGTCGAAGTTGCGCAACATGCCGCCGGGAATGGTCGAGCCGGAGCGCGATGCGCCGGGGAATACAGCCAACACCTGAAACAAGCCAATGATGAGACTATCCAGCCACGTGATCGAGTCGAGATTGCGCGCCCTCTTTCCAAGCCATTCAGCCAGGAACAACAGAATGGCGGCTGAGAATAAGCGGATGGCAGCTTCCAGCAGCGGATTCTGGAACAAGCCCTGAACAACATCCTTGAGCAGGAAACCAGCCAGCAAAGCTGGAATGGTGGCAATGATGATGTACCAGGCCATTTTATTTTCAGGCGTGGAAAACGGTTTGGCAAAAAAGGCCTTGACCAGCATCCACAAGTCCTTCCAGAAATAAATGATCAGCGCCGCCAACGGGCCGAGTTGGACCAGGACGAGGAAGGCAAACATCGCATTGCCGGAGGGGATATTGAGCAGTTTCTGGACAATTAACATGTGCGCCGTGGACGAGACGGGGATGAATTCCGTCAAGCCTTCGATGATGCCGAGCAGGAGAGATTGAAAGAGGGTCATGTAAGATTCCTTTGGGTGAAATATGGTTATGGTTAATGGATCATGGTTAATGGTTGTCGGCGTCTTCTCCCAGATGGTCGAGAAGATAAGGTTCAGTTTCTTCCCGCACAGTATAACCAGTTGGGAAGTCTTTTTCGCCTTGCTTGGAACGTTTGAGGTAGGTGATGTAATTATTGAGTTGTTTTCCGAGAGTCTCTGCTCGAACGGTCATACGGTTGTAGGTTTCGTCTGGCACGAATCCCAACTCACGAGAAAGAGCCAGATGGCTTTGAACTTCGGTCAGAGAACCGCGGGCGATGTAACAAAAACGGACATTATCCAGAAAATGATAACGGCCATGACCTTCAGCGATGTTCGCCGGGATACTTGCTGCAGCGCGTTTCAATTGGTCGGCGAGGTTATATTTTTCGCTGGTAGGCAAACACGGGATGACCTCCTTATAAATCGCGACAGCAAAATCCTTCGCCCTACCCCATACTTCCAACTGGTCCAGGTTCATCACAGTCATGTCAACCCTCCATTAACCATCATCCATTAACCAAACGCTTTGCATTATTCGACCATTGACTCAGCAATTCAGGAACACGATCTTCAAAAGTACCATCTGCAATATACGTTCTGATCCGTTCCATCAACCTTATCAATGCCCGCAAATTATGGATTGAAATCAACGTTCCTGCCAGCAGTTCCTTGGCAACAATCAAATGACGGAGATAGGCGCGCGTGAAAGTTTGACAGGTGTAGCAATCGCAGGTCTCGTCAATGCGACGCTCGTCGCGGGCAAAGGTGGCGTTCATCAGGTTGAGGCGGCCTTCGGGGGCAAAGGCCGAATGATGACGCGCCAAGCGGGTCGGCAGAACGCAATCGAAGATGTCCACGCCGCGCATCACCCCGTCAATTAAATCTTCGGGTGTGCCGACACCCATCAGATAGCGCGGCTTGTTCTCCGGCAGGAGCGGCTGCATCACGTCCAGCATGGCGTGCATCTCGTCTTTGGTCTCGCCCACCGACAGCCCGCCGATGGCGATGCCGGGCGTATCGAGAGAAGCGATAAATTTAGCGGAAACAGCCCGCAGGTCCGAGCTGACGCCGCCCTGAATGATCCCGAACAAAGCCTGGTCAGACCGTGTCCTGGCTTGGAGGCAACGTTCCGCCCAGCGGTGAGTCCGATCCATGGCAAGTTTGGTGTAAGCGTGGTCGTTGGGGTCGGAGCATTCGTCGAAGGCCATGATGATGTCCGCGCCGAGGTTCTCTTGAATGGCGATGGACTTTTCAGGCGTGAAGCGATGTGTCGAGCCGTCAATATGGCTCTTGAAGGTCACGCCGTCATCGTCAATCTTGCGAGTTTGCGCGAGGGAGAAAACCTGGAAGCCGCCCGAGTCGGTCAGCATGGGGCGCGGCCACTGCATGAACTTGTGCAGGCCGCCCATGTCGCGCACCAGCTCATCGCCGGGACGCAGGTAGAGGTGATAGGTATTGCTCAGCACCAGGGTGGCATGGATGTCCTTGAGATGTTCGGGCGTGAGCGTCTTGACCGTGGCCTGCGTGCCGACAGGTGCGAAGACGGGAGTGAGCAGGTCGCCGTGCGGGGTGGTGAAAACTCCTGTGCGGGCGCGGTTGTTTTTGGAGGTAATGGTAAAGTCAAACATCGGGCGAATTATAACCTTCCCTTGCAACATATCTTGCGCCAGGTACAAGTGTAAATCCGACTCGCTGTGCACAGCAGACTTGAGTCGACTTTGTGAAATTGGCACGGGGGGGTTATCCCCGTGCGTAAGGCGTGGTGGAAATGACTGCGCGGGCGTGGTTATTGCGAGAGGTGATGGAGAATTCAAACGCAGGAAGCGCGTTAATTCGAGCGGCTTTTTTGGAGCAATGTTTCCATCAAGGCTTTCAAAATGATTTCAACTTTCTCAGGAGGGAATCCTGTATTTTGCGAGATTCGCTCGACCACTTTCAATCGTTGTTCCTCGTCTCCGCTTAACAAAAGCATGTATTGCAGCCATAATTCGGGATCAATTCCCTGATCGTCTTCCACAACCTGTGTCACCTTTTATTTTGATTTAGTCGAGTATTCGAGCACTCGGAGATTTTGCGTCAAAGGCATGCTTTGCGAAAATCTCCGCGTTCTTTGCCTGGGAGATATTCATCACAAGCGCTATGCAAACGGAGATGGGAAAAGATGAACAATTAAATTATATCGGCAAAAGCCAGCCTAATCCAAAACTCGCCAGGTTCATCATCAGGCTCAAGAGAACAGATTCCTTGAAACCAAGTTGATTGGCGGGGAAACAATACAACAAAACGCTTTCAACCATCCAGATAAGAATTTCTGTAAAGAATAAAGTGACCAGATAATGACGGAAGAATAAATTCAATCCCAGCCACAAAAGGGATTGGGTGACCAAGTTCGCGAAGGCGCTTGTCAACAAAATGGGAAGGACTGGTTTTTTGCGCCGAATGGAATATCCGAGAACGACCGCGCCCTCAATGAAGATGGTGAGGGAAAGAGTGGCAATCACTTCCTGGAACGCCGAGCAATGAAAATGATCAGCCCGATCAGCAAAACTCCGACCACCAGGGCACAGGCGCACAACAGGAAGATCATCGTTGTGGG
>JAKANW010000795.1 GCA_021823555.1 Chloroflexota bacterium | reverse complement strand
CAAGCGCGGCGGGAGAATCTCGGCAGCCTCTGCAACGATGGGAACCCTGCTGAACATCTGCCCGTTGATGAACATGAACGATGAGGGAAAACTGATACCGCGCGAGAAGATTCGCGGCAAAAAGCGCGTCATCGCCGAGATCGTCCAACGGATGGAGGAGTACGCCCAAAACGGGGTGAATTATGCGGGCAAGTGCTTCATCTCCCAATCTGCCTGTTATGATGATGCACGCGCGGTCGCTGACTTGGTGGAGCAGAAATTCCCGCAATTAAATGGCAAGGTCATGATCAATAGCATTGGAACCGTCATCGGTTCGCATACGGGACCCGGGACGGTCGCGCTGTTCTTCCTGGGCGACAAGCGTACCGTTTGATTTTTATCGAACCATTTCCCCCTGGCTGATACCTTCGCACTACGCGGTATTCTCGATCGGCTTTGTTTCCTTCGCCGCGCGGGCACTGCCCGCCGCGCTGATGGTCACACCGGCGAGCACGACTAGCCCGCCGAGCAGGGCGTAGAGTCCCATGCTTTCGCCGAGGAAGAGGAATACCCAAACGGGGTTGAGAACCGGCTCCAGGGTCCCGACCAGATTCGCCTCGAGGGCGGGGATGTGCTTGATGCCCTGGGTGAAAAACACGAAGGCCAGTCCGATCTGGAACAGGCCGAGGCTGGCGATAATCGTCCAGTTGGTGACCGACCAACTTTCCCGAAGGATGAATGGGGCGCCGAAGATGGCCATGAACAGGCTGGCGAGCAGAATACTGTCCGCCGGGTCGCCATCCTTTTGTGCGCGGAAGGCGACCACCATCGTCGCGGAGGTCACGCCGCTGAGCGCGGCCAGGATGTTGCCGTAGAAGCCTTGTGCGCTCAATTTATCCCCAAAGAATAAAAACAGCCCGGCAAAAATAATGCCCATCGAAACCCAGTCGGTCCGTGAGGGTTTTTCGCGCAGGAACCAGAAGGCCAGCAGCACCACGTAGATCGGCGCGGTGTATTGCAGGAAGATGGCGTTGGCGGCGGTGGTCAGCTTGGTGGCGGTGACGAACAGGAACTGGGTCAGGATGGAAGCGACCGCCGCCAGGACTTTCCAGCGCGTCCATTGGGTGGGGAGCCGACGAAGGTATACGAGAAAGACCAGGCTTGCAAACAGACTGCGCCCCGCCAGGATCGCCAGCGGCTGCCAGTCCATACTTTTGACCAGCACGCCGCCGGTGCTCCACAGGATGGCGGCTAGCACAAGATAAAGAAGCGCCTTGCGGCGTTCGGGAAAGGAATCCATAAATTGACCTCGTAACGGTGGTGGGATTTTTTCTTGCCAGTGACGTCCGATCAAACGCTGGAACGCACCGCACTAGGCAGCCGCGGCGCGTTCCAGCGCAAAGGATCGATTACTGGCCGTGTGCCGTTGGCGGGAATCCGTTTGGCAGGGCGTTGAGGTGTTCAGCCAGTTCTCGATATGACTCGTGCATTGTCTCCTCCAGCGGCAAAACGGATGGCGCAATATCTTTTTGATGAGTATATCATTGTGTCAAGATTTGCAGATTCTTTGTTTTTTTTAATGTAGTTTTATGGACGCGAGCTATACTTATTAGTGGAATTAGGATAAATGTGGTCTAAATATTCTAATTATCTTAATCAGGAGTTGGAATATAAGACAATGGCTCTCTTGCATCAGTGATGTTGGAATCCTAAAGCTCCGTTTCTGGAATCTTGCTCCTGGCATGAGGCCTAATAAAATTTTCTTTCCCTCAATCTATGACCAGAATTCTCATTACGCATCTTGCGCCAGACTGCGCACTTTCCGGTTTCTGTCTACATTTTGAAACCGGGGAAATCGACAAAACAATCCTGAAATAAACCAATTACAGCTCAATCAAAAGGATCGTAACGCGGCGAGGTAGAAATCCGTCCCGTGTTTGTTTTGCTTGTCTGTTGCGCTCCGGTGCGTATCGGCAACACCCAACGCACAATGTCCATGTTGGGACTCGAGAAACACTTATCGGTTTGATCACGCAAAGAGGAAAAATATGAATATCCATTCCTTTGGAAGGATTGGCAAGTCAAGCAAGTTGATGGTAAACGTTTTATTGATTGCCGCTTTAAGCATTCTGTTGACCGCCGCCTCACAGCCTGTGGCAAACTGGACCTCCTCCGGCCAAAGTATTGTCAACTGGCGTTCACAGCCGCTGGAGTCTAAGATCAACGCGAAAAATTTAGGTAAGCTGGCTCCTGTATTCACTGTTGCCACAGATGGCGACGTTTCTGCTACGCCCAATATTTCCAATGGCGTGGCTTACTTTCCCGATTGGGGTGGCAGTCTTTGGGCCGTGGATGCAACAACAGGAGCGAAAATTTGGAAGGTTAGTCTGAGCGATTACACTGGCATATCTGGAACGGTTTCTCGCACCACGCCAACCTCTGCGCCCAAGGGTGTATTGTTGGTGGGAACACAGCAAGGAGCCTATTTGTTGGCCATTAATCAACGTGATGGATCGCTCCTATGGAAGACGCAATTGGATTCACACCCAGCTGCCATCGATACGTCCTCGCCGTCGGTTTTCCGAGGATATGCCTACGTCGGTGTGGCATCTTTGGAAGAGGCCTTTGCGGCGAATCCGTATTATCCCTGCTGCTCATTCCGCGGCAGCGTATTGAAAATCGACCTGGCCACTGGCGCCATCGTGTGGAAAACATACACCGCGCCAGATAACGGC
>JAKANW010000794.1 GCA_021823555.1 Chloroflexota bacterium | reverse complement strand
TAATGGCGTCCGGGTAGTCGCCGCTCTCGAAATATGCGTCGCCTTCATATTCGTAGGCGTAGGCGTCGAGGATGCCGGGGCGTTGGGAAAGATAAGCCTTGAAATTCGCGGCGGCGTCGGGGTATTTCTGAAGCGAATAATTGATTTCGCCCAGCAGGTAATTGGCCTGTGCGGCGCGTAGGTTGCCGGGGTAGTCACTGATCAGCTGGTTGAGGTTGGCCGCCGCGCCATCTAGGTTGCGGGCTTCGTATTCGGTGCGCGCCAGGCCCCACAACGCCGCGGCGCGCACATCCGGGTCGTTGGATTCGTCATAGGCTTGCTGGTATTCACTGCGGGCGCGGTTGTAATCGCCGTTGAACAGCGCCTGGTCGCCGCCCTCCACACGTTTGGCGGGAACCGGCGTGGGCGAGGGAGTGGGCGTCAGTGTGGCGGTGGGGGTGAGGGTGGCCGTCGGAGTGGAGGTAGGGCCAAACAACGGGTTGGCGGGCAGCGATGGGGTGAGGGAACATGCCAGGAGGGCCGCGGCCAGCCCAAGCCCGGGAAGGAGGCGGGAAAGTTTCATGCCGTGCTTATACTTTCAAAGCGGGAGAGCGTCAAGTTGACTTCGGTGCGCTTCTAGACAATCCCGCGCTCCCGTGTTAAACTCGGCTCACTTCACCGGCGCACTCGCACGAGTGCGCCTTTTCCTGCGCCAATTCCATCCTGGAGGCATTTCGTTGGACACCCTCATTACCGGCTCCGTCGCCTACGATTACCTGATGACCTTTCCGGGTTTGTTCGAAGAGCAATTTTTACCCGAACGGCTCCAATCCATTAGTCTATCCTTCCTGGTCGATTCCATGTCTAAACAGCGCGGCGGGATCGCACCCAACATCGCGTACACGATGGCGCTGCTTGGCGAACGCCCGCACGTGATGGCCACCGTCGGCGCGGATTTTGAGGACTACCGCGCCTGGCTCGAATCGAAGGGTGTGGACACCAGCCTGATGAAGACTATTCCGGGGGAATTCACCGCTTCGTTCTTTGCGACCACCGACCGGGTCAATGCGCAACTGGCTTCGTTCTACCCCGGGGCGATGGGATACGCCGCCAGCCAATCCTTAAAAGACCTCGCTTCCAAACCGGACCTTGTGGTTGTTTCGCCCAACTCGCCGGATGCCATGATGAAGTTTCCTGCCGAGTGCCGCGAGTTGGGAATCCCGTATCTGTACGACCCAAGCCAGCAGGTGCTGAGACTCGAAGGACCGGAGTTGGCGCGTGACATGGAAGGCGCGGCCTTCCTGTTCTGCAACGATTACGAGTTCGGTTTGATCTCCAAGAAGACCGGCTGGGATTTACAGCACATGCTCCAGCACGTCAAAGTGCTGGTGGTGACACGCGGCAAGGATGGTGCGAACCTGTACACGAACGGCGATGACATTTTCATTCCTACCGTGCCCGAGCGCGTGATCGTGGATCCGACCGGCGTGGGCGACGCTTTCCGCGGCGGTTTTCTCGCTGGTTACGCCCGCGGCTTTGACTGGAAGTTGTGCGGCGAGATCGGCGCGCTGGCGGCGGTCTATTGTCTTGAGCAACGCGGGCCGCAGGCGCACAGCTACGCCCGCCAGGAATTTGTCCAACGTTTTCGCGAACATTTCGATGACGCGGGCAAGTTGAATGTGTTGTTGAATTAGCGATATTCGATAGTCGATCTTCGATTGCCGATTTACGAACAAAGAAGGAGTACCCAATGTCAGATAATTACGATGTCAAAGATGTGAGCCTGGCCGAAGGCGGCCGCCGCCGCATTGACTGGGCCGAGCGCGAGATGCCGGTCCTGCGCCAGATCCGCGAGCGCTTCGCCAAGGAGAAGCCGCTCAAAGGACTGCGCCTCTCGGCCTGCCTGCACGTTACCACCGAGACCGCCAACCTGGCGCGCACCCTGCACGAAGGCGGCGCGGACCTGGTGTTGACCGCCTCCAATCCACTCTCCACGCAGGATGACGTGGCTGCGGCGCTCGTCAGCATTTACGAGATTCCTACCTACGCCATCAAGGGCGAGGACAACGTCACGTATTACAAACACATTGGCGCGGCCCTTGACCACAAACCGCACATGACCATGGATGACGGCGCAGACCTCGTATCCACCATCCACAAGGAACGCCGCGAGCTGCTGCCCAACATCATCGGCGGCACTGAAGAGACCACCACCGGCGTCATCCGCCTGCGCGCCATGGCCGCCGACAAGATGCTCAATTTCCCGGTCATCGCCGTCAACGACGCGCAGACCAAGCACTTTTTCGACAACCGCTACGGCACGGGCCAGTCTACCGTGGACGGCATCATCCGCGCCACCAACGTTTTGCTGGCGGGCAAGAATTTCGTGGTCGCCGGCTACGGCTGGTGCGGACGCGGTCTCGCCTCGCGTGCACGCGGCATGGGCGCCCAGGTCATCGTCACGGAAGTTGACCCGTTGAAGGCGCTCGAAGCGGTGATGGACGGTTACCAGGTCATGCCGATGGAAAACGCGGCCAAGATCGGTGACATCTTCTGCACGCTCACCGGCGACATTAACGTGGTGGACGAACACCACTTCGAGGTCATGAAAGACGGCGCGATTGTGGCGAACTCCGGCCACTTCAACGTGGAGATCAACATCCCGGCGCTGGAGAAGATGTCCACCGGCAAGCCCAACCTGGTGCGTCCGTTCGTGGATCAGTACACCACCAAAGATGGCC
>JAKANW010000793.1 GCA_021823555.1 Chloroflexota bacterium | reverse complement strand
GCATCGCACGGTCATCGAACCGGTCGGCGCGGACAAGTCCAGGCTGGAGAAACTTTACGATTTTGATTTGATGTTCGACAGCGGTCATCTTGCCGGGTATGCCGTGGATGCCGCGCACGAAGAACAGGTGATCGCCGCCCTGCGTGGACTTGCCGACCCCGAAACTTTTGCGGCGAAATACGGCATTGACAAGAATCAGCCCGTGCTTCTCTTTGCGATGGGCGATGGCAATCACTCGCTGGCGACCGCCAAGGCCATCTGGGAAAAGGTGAAATCACAAGTGGGCATGGACCATCCCGCGCGCTACGCGTTGGTCGAGATCGAAAATGTCCACGATGAGGGGCTGGAGTTCGAGCCGATCCATCGCGTGCTATTCGGATTGAAGAAGGATTTGTACGCGGCGCTCGAGTCCGCGTTTGGCGCGGACTATTCGTACACCCCAGTCGCGGGCGCGGAGGAGATGGTGCGGGCGGTGGATAACGCGTCTGGTGAGAATCAAGCCATGGGGTTGGTCGGAGGCGGACGTGGATTCGGCGTGGTCGAAATTCGCCACGCGTCCACGAATCTGCCGGTCGGCACCATCCAGGCCTTCCTCGATCCGTTCGTGAAAGAGGGCGGCGCGGAAAAGATTGATTACGTCCACGGCGAGGATGTCACTGTGCGCTTGGGTCAGCAACCCGGCAACGCGGGCATCTATCTGGCGGGCATGCACAAATCGGACCTGTTCAAGACGGTCATCCTCGATGGGGCGCTGCCGCGCAAGACGTTCTCGATGGGCGAGGCGCGCGAAAAACGCTTCTACATGGAAGCGCGAAAGATTGCGTAATTTGGTTGGCGCGTTAAACGTTCAACGTTAAACGCGCCAACGCATTTTCAAAATCGGGGGGATACGGCGCGGTGAACGTCATGCGCTCATTCGTGGCGGGATGCGTGAACGTCAGCGCATAGGCGTGCAGGGCGGGGCGCGCGATGAGGTCCGTTTCGGGCGCGGAGTAGAGGACATCGCCCAGCAGGGGATAGCCCAACGCATAGGCGTGGACGCGGATCTGGTGCGTGCGCCCGGTCATCGGCTGCGCTTCGAGCAGGACGTTGGATGGGCCTCGCCGTAGAATCCTGAGTCGCGTCTCCGCGCGGACCCCGTTGTGGTCGTCCACCATCGTGCGGTGTTTGTGCCCCACGTTCACGCGCAGGGGGAACTTGGTGACCTTCTCGTCCCAGCGCGGGACGCCGACGGTGATGGCGTGATAGATCTTTTCGATCTCGTGCCTCTCGAATTGAATGTTGAGCGCGCGATGCGCCTCGGCGCTCCGCGCCGCGATCATCACGCCGCTGGTGGTTTTGTCGAGGCGATGGACAACGAAAATTTTTCCGTGTTCCTCCTCGAGTGTTTTGACAAGGTACGGGGAGTCCTTGTCCCAGCCGTCTGGGAGGACGGAAAGCCCGGCGGGTTTGTTGAGAATGAGAACGTCAGTGTCAATGTGAATCAATGCCATGCTCGAATTTAACCACAAAAACCCGCTTCCGTCCGTTTTTCCGCTTCGCGAAGTAATCCGTTGCCCCTTGGTTTAAACGTAACGTCAGGGTTTATGGGCAGGCATGTACACAGCCAAGCCATCCCATAAAGAACAGGCCTCCCAAACGGGAGGCCTGTTGAGTCGTGCAGCGGATCGAACTACGGAGGAGTCGGCAGGAAATACAGGAAGGCGTCGTCGAACCACGCGCGGCCACTGCTGGCGTTGTAGGTGAAGCGGAAGACGATCTTGTTGTAGTTGCCGCTGGCCGAGGCGCTTCCGTTGGCAATCTCGAAACCGTGGGTGTTCGGGTTGAAGGCAATGGTATGGCGGCCCACGAGGTGGTTGAAGTTGTTATAGAAGGTCACTTCAACGCTGTAGTTCCCGCCAGTGGGGACATTCTGCGCGGCGCTCCACATGCCGAAAGAGTAGGTGTCGCCGGCTGCGCCGATGCGGTTGACCTGCTGTATGGCGGCGTGGTTGCCCGGACCGAATACCACAGAGCAAGGCGGACTCAAATAGTAGTTGCAGTCGAGAGCGCCTGTGTAAGGCGGGCGGAGATTGAAGACTTTCCATGGGAAGGGGAAGGCAAAGGCGTTGGGGAAGTCCGGCTTTTTGAGCAGGTTGACTCCCCCCGTCACGGTGACGTTGAAACTGCCGCTCGAAGAGTTGCTGTAATCATCAGTAGCGGTGCAGTTGACAGTGGTGGTGCCGGGCGGGAAGGTGGAACCCGAAGGCGGATTGCAAACAATGGCCGGGTTGGCATCCACTACATCCGTGGCGGTGACGGTAAAGTTGACCACGGCTCCGCCTGGAACATTTTGAGGAACGGTCATATTGGCGGGCAGGCTGAGTATCGGAGCAGTGGTGTCCACCACGTTGATATTGAACGATGCAGTGTTGCCGTTACCTACCCCGTCTGTGGCCGAGCAGACCACATTGGTAGTGCCGAGCGGATACAGAGGACCGGCTGGAACGCACCCGTAAGTGGCGATGCCGCTGCCGTTGTCCTTGTAGGTCACGGTATAGCCGACGTTTGCTCCGCTGGGGCCGGTGGCTTCCACGGTGATGTCGGCTGGAACGGTAATGCTGGGCGGGATCGTATCCACCACGTTGACATTGAACGAGGCTGAGCCGGTGTTCCCCGAGCTGTCTGTGGCCGAGCAAGTGACCAGGGTAGTTCCGAGCGCGAAGAAACTTCCGGAGGCGGGGAC
>JAKANW010000792.1 GCA_021823555.1 Chloroflexota bacterium | reverse complement strand
AAAGATCCCTTTCTGACCATCCTGGCTGGGATGGCGGCTTTATTGCTTTTGCAATTCGTGCTCTAAAGAAAAACCTGCTTGCAAGAGAGGGTAATCCTAGACATACGCCAGATAAATCTGGTTGCCGCCCGCCTCCTTGGCGCGCAACATGGATTGGCGCGCCTGCTGAACCAGAGACTCGATTTCGGTTGAAGCGCTGATGCGGGCTGCGGCGGCGATGCCGGCGCTCAACTCGACTTTCAGGGGCAGGTTGCCCTCTGCAGGGGTGATGTGCATGGAACGAATGCTGTTGATGATGCGTCCGGCGATCTTTTCGGCATCTGTTCCGATTACATCCGGCAGGGCGGTCGCAAATTCGTCCCCGTCCCAGCGGCCAATGCAGTCGTAGGGTCGGCTTTTCTCGCGGATAACCTGGGCCATCAGCCGTAGTACATCATCCCCAACCCGATGCCCATACAAGTCGTTCAGGCTTTTGAAATTGTCAATATCCAATACAATCAAGCTGAGAGGCGACTGGGCGCGGCGGGCGCGTTCCAACTCGCCGCGTGCTGTGGAGAGAAAGGCATTGTGATTGAGCAGGTTGGTCAGGGGATCCAACCACGTCAGGCTTTCCAGTTGATCCTTGGCCTGCATCAGGTTGTCTCCCAGCTCAAGGATACGTTCGCCAATGGCTACTCGGGATTTGAGATCAACGGGAGAAATTGGCTTGAAAATATAATCATCCGCTTTGAATTGTGCGGCCTCCGTATCGTAAGCCTTGGTCGAGACCAACAGGATATAAACATGAGCGGGCCATCCGGCTGAGCGGACATGTTCTATGAACTGTTTTTCATCCATATCCGTGGTAGTGCGGTCGGCGATGACAAAACGGGATTGCCCCTCCTCGAGCTGCCTCCAGGCGTCCTGGCTGTTCTCGGCGGTCAACACCTCATGACCGTTGCGTTGAAGTACCTGCTGGATGATGGAACGCTCTGTCACATCGTTGTTCAGCACCAGAATCTTCATACTTGTTCCTCTTTCTTCCATTATATAACCTTTTGCATTGGAATTTGCGTTGAATCAGTCTTGCGTCGCATGGCGTTGACAAATGCCCTATCCCATAGTAATATTGGCGGCGCTCTTTCCACAACGCCGAGGTAGCTCAGTGGTAGAGCAGGGGACTCATAAGCCCTTGGTCGGGAGTTCAAATCTCCCCCTCGGCACTCAACCCGCCGAAAGGCGGGTTTGCTTTTTGTAATGAAGCACATTATTTTGTCAGTGAAGCGTTGGATTGTCCTGGAAAGGAAAATATCATGAGCGAAGCTATTGTCAAAGACGGCCAGGTCGTTTCGATGGAATACACCCTGTGGGTGGACGGCAAAGTCATGGATAGTTCCGAAGGCAATGAGCCTTTGGAATTCCTGACCGGGAGGGGCAACATTATCTCCGGCCTGGAGCGTGAGATGATCGGTATGAAGATTGGCGAGAGCAAAGATGTGGTCGTCAGCGCCGAGGATGGATATGGGGAGTACGATGACGAGGCATTTGTGGATGTGCCGGCCGGTGAGTTCCCGAAGGATATGCCGGTAGAGCCGGGCGTTGAGTTACAGGTTAGTGACCAGTCCGGCCAGCCCATGTACGCGCGCATCGAAAGCGTTGAAAGCGATAAGGTGCGCCTGAATTTCAACCACCCGCTGGCAGGCAAAGACCTGAAGTTCAACGTCAAGGTGGTCAATTTGCGCGGCGCAAGCCAGGATGAGTTGGAACACGGCCACGCCCACCAGGCCGGGCATCACCACTAAAATAAAACGTCCCGCCGAAAGCGGGACGTTTGTATTTAATCGGTGGCAGCTGGGATGGCCTGGGCCTCTTCGGGTGGCGGGGCAAACCGCGTCTGAGTCCGGAGGCGGAGGTGGAGGAAGTAAAAGGCCAGGGCCGAGAATCCGGTCAGGATCCCGCCGATGTACCATAGCAGGTTGGGATTGAAATTGTCCAGAATAAAGCCCGCCGCGGCAGGGCCGATGGTCGAAGGGATGGCCCAGGAGAGTCCGAAGACGGCCATGTAGCGACCGCGCATTTCTTCAGGGGCAAAGTTGGCGGCCAGGGCCTGGCTGGTGGGCACGATGATCATCTCGCCGATGGTGACGATGACGATGTTCAGCACGAACAGGAAGTAGGCCGTAACCACGCCAAAGAGCGTGAAGCCGATCATGTAGAAGACCGTGCCGAGAGCCATCATCAGGAAGGGCGGGCGGCGCTTGATGGTGCGCGACACCCAGAACTGAAAGAGCACCACTGTAATGGCGCTGGAGGTCATCAGAAAGCCGTAGCCTTGCGGGTTGATGCCATGCGAATCGCGCAAGTATACGGACAGCGTACTGTACATCTGTTGGTAGACAACCAACATCAGAATGCTGGCCAGCATGAAGGCCATGAAGGTCAGATCGCGCAAAACGTGGCGATACCCTGCGATGGTCTGGAACAGGGATTCACCTTTCTCGTGGGCGTGCGCTTCGGGTTTGGTCTCAGGAATGGTGAAGTAAAAGATCGCTGCGACGATGCAGCTCATCACCGAGTCGATCACGAACAGGTAAAAGAAGTTGATGTTGGCCACAAAGCCGCCGATGGTGGGACCAATGATCCAGGCCAGGTTCCCTACCACGCGCAACACACCAAAGCCTTCATTGCGTTTCGATTCCGGCAGAATATCGGCCACCATGGCGTTGTGTGCGGGGCCTGCGATGCTG
>JAKANW010000791.1 GCA_021823555.1 Chloroflexota bacterium | reverse complement strand
CAGCTCCAACCGCAGGCTGGTAGCGCTGATCAGGGTAGACGTGCTAACGGAACCGCAGATGGTCATCGGCATCCCAGTTTGGTCGCCGGATGGGAAGTGGTTGGCAGTGAACATCATCAGCTTAGGTAAAGCCCAAGCAGAAGTTGCAGCGGCACTGGTCAATCCACAAACTTGTCAAATAATTCCTCTCCCGATCACTGGAGAAGTTGACTCCTGGATACATTAAAGAGTAAATCACATACCATCACGGTTAAGCCATTCATGGACAAAAACAAGCGGAGGATTGCCTCCGCTTGTTTCTTTTCTCTTTTATTACAGTTACTTCGCCCTTCTGGCGATCCAATCCTTCATCCACAGCGATACAACTCGGCAAACGCCTCCGTGTGGGCACAGGCTTCACGCACCAAAGCAATTTCGTCTGCGGGACGGTGCATTACATCAAATCTATTGGCAGGAGAGTTTGGCGTTATACCATTCTCCGCCGTTTACCCGAAGGTTTATGGTGATATCGGCTGGGAAGGGGTAAGGACCCACAAAGCGCAAATTGATCGTTTTCGTGCCCGCCTGATCGAATACTACTGTTCCGGTTATGGATCGAGATAGCTCAATATCGTTTAGGTTCTGAAAATTTCCGGCTGGGAGGTTGTCCGCAATGGATTCGAATTCATAGGAGACTGTAGTCGGGCCATCGGCAGTGATATAGGCGTGAACAAAGTATGTCGCATCGGCGGTGCACACCGTGCCTGAACCCTGCTCGAGTTCAATAGCAATGGACGCAGCCGTGACTTTTCCGGCAGTTGCGCTGCCGTCATTTACCCTAATCTTCACGTAGAACGCATTCCCGTTCGTGCCGCCCTGAATGGGCATGAATTGTCCATTCTCATTCTTCAAGCCCCAATCGGATCGGTAATTTCCATTCTCGATAGGAGAGGTCATGCCAACGCTGATGTTCACGGTCTGACCGGGTGCGACAGTTTGTCCCTGTGGAATGATCCAATAACCCGACTGTTGAGTCATGTATGTTCCAGATATCTGAACCGCCAGGTAACTGCTGTCCCAGGTGCAGGAGCCGGTATTTTTCAGTGTCCATGTTTTGGTGAAAGGTGTATTGGGAGCATAGGTGGATCCGTCAAGACCATCATCGCTTATGTATTGAGCCGAATCCTGACACCCCGTCGCAGTCGGTGCGGATGTTGCCGTAGCAGCAGTCTGCGTAGGCATCTGCGCCTGAATGGTCTGCGCGGCAATTGTATAAATGACATCTACATCCCGAGTTGGCGGGGCAGTCGGCAAGCGTGCCTCACTGGTTGGCTGTATTACAACAAGTGGCGAGCAGGCGGTTACCAAAAGAAATAAACCGACGACCGTGAATTTCGCGATTCTGAGGATTGATGTTTCGTTCATTTTTTCTCCTTTCTCAAATTTGTTCTTCCAACTTTATTTTTTGCTGACCAAAGTTCAAAGTAACGAGGAATTTGTTTCAGACAGAACCAATATTCAAAATACAGCCCTTCATTTGGCGTAGCAGCGGCAAAAAGGATTGTGTGACAGCGCATCAGGGTGCAGGCGCGACCAATTCCTGTGGAGGCACCCGTGACAACGACAGATCTATGGATGCGCTATCTATCTGCATAGCGGTTACAGCTCTTAAAGTACGTATGCTTTGTCAGCCTCGACGGTGCGTTGCCAGCCAATACGCGCATTGGGAACCTGTGGTTGCCAGGTGCTGACCGCTTTGAAAAGTCGATTGGAAATTCGCAGGCTGCGGCTCATATCGGCAAACTTGACGCCCATCATCAGCCGCATCATAAAATCCGGCAAAGCCATCAAACGCTTGCGACCAACTGCATGAGCCATGGCTGTGAATACATCAGCGCGTGTCATCGGCTCATCGTCAACGATATCGTAGACGCCAGCGGGAACTGACTCCGCCAACGCAATGAAGATGGCGCGCACCGCATCCTGGAGCCAGATCATTGGGAGATAGCCAGAACGCGCACCCGGCAGTACGCCGATTCCTTTGCGGGCATAGTTGAGCATCTCCCAAGCCGCTGGCGACTCAGGCCCGTAGAACATGCCCATTCTGAGAGAGATGCCCCGGTGTGTCTTATCTTTATTGTTCGCGGAAAAGCGCGCTACGGCTTCTTCAGCATCCACGGTTGAAACCAGCGTGGGCGCCGGATCAATACGGGACGTCTGTGCATCAAGCCAGGCGCTTCCACTGCTTGGATACAGAAAATCGAAACTGGGATAGATCATGGTATGCACTGTTCCGGCAGCGAGCGCAGCAGTGACGAGGTTGCGCGTTCCATCACGGCGCAGGCGGTCATTCTCCAGCCAGGCTGATTGCTTGCCCATCTGCATCGTCGGCGGAATTTTGGTCGCCAGGTGGAAGATCGCATCGTAGCCTCTCAAGGCCCGCGTGAGCGCGTCGACATCAAAAAGTTTGACCGCTACTGGATGTGCGCCCATACGACTGAGCATCTCATCGTTGTGAGGCGAGCGGCTCAGCGCCGTTACCGTATGCCCTGTCGCGGCCAATTGTGGTACGAGCGCCTTACCAATCACCCCAGTAGCGCCGGTTACAAAGATTCTCATGGTTGTTTTTTCTTTCATGGTTTATGTTCCTCACTTTCTAAAATAATATGATTAATTGGTTGTACTGCATCATCAAGGAAAAACGTATCTAAGCCTGTTTCAGAGTCTGGCGCGGGTGGGTGCGACTGAA
>JAKANW010000790.1 GCA_021823555.1 Chloroflexota bacterium | reverse complement strand
CTCGCCAGAGGCGAGAGCTTTGGAAAGATCACCCTCGACATTCCATAAAGACCCCAAACTACGGAGGCGCAGAGTCGCGGAGAAACAAAAAACTTCGCGGCCTTGGGCCTTCGTGTTAAAGCCCCCGCCAACAGCGTCTTGACCAACGCAGAAAATCTTCGCAACCCGTAAAATCCATGACTGCATGAAATCACTCCGTTTTTCCCATATCTTCGAAATCAGTCTCGTCGCCATCCTCATGGCGACTTATCTTTACGCGGCGTTCTCCGAAGCGCACAATTTCGCCACGCAATGGTTCATCCGCGATGACGCTTTCTACTATTTCAAAGTCGCACAGAACATCAGCGAGGGGCGCGGCTCCACGCTCGATGGGATCAACCTCACCAACGGCTACCACCCGCTGTGGATGCTAATCTGCATTCCCATCTTTGCCCTCGCCCGCTTTGACCTGATCCTACCCTTGCGCATCATGGTTATCGTCTCGGGCGCGATCAGCGCCGCCACCGGAGTGCTGCTTTTCCGCCTCGTCAAACGCGCCCTCTCGCCTCCCGCGGCCGTGCTTGCCGCGTCCTATTGGTGTTTTGATCTCCTCATTCATTACAACGTAACTCAGTTTGGACTAGAGACCGGCCTCACCGCGCTGACCATGACCGCCTTCCTGCTGGCGATCAGCCAACTCGAACCGGACTACCGCCACAAGCCGCTGACCTCGCGTCAACTCTGGACCTTGGGCCTGCTTGCCATTGCTATGCTGTTCAGCCGTCTCGACACGGTCTTCCTCGCCGCGCTGGCTGGCGTGTGGATTCTCCTGCGCGGCACGCCCATCCGCGTCTACTTGATGTTTGACCTAGCCATCATCGTCTTTGCGGCTTTCACCAGCGTTGCCATGCGCACCGGTCTGCCGGACTATTTCGTCTATGCCCGCTCCGCCATCGCCCTGGCCGCACTGGGATTGCTGATCCAAATCCCCGCTTTCTATCTGTTCGGCCTCTACCATCCTTTTTCGAAACGTGCCTCGGCGGTGCAAGCTCCATTCACGCACTCTACCATTATGTCTTACAACATCGCGGTTTACGTTTTACGCTTTACCCTCGTCACCCTCCTCAGCGCGGCGGTGGCCGCCGGGGGAATGATCCTGCTCGCCGCGGCGAACCTGCTTCCGGGTCTGCCGCGCAGCGCCCTGCCCCTCTACGCGGGATTCGTGCTGGTTGGCGCGGGATTCGTTCGCCTGGCCGCGTTGCCCGTCGCGTCGCGCCGGGCTGCCCCGGCCCGCTTCGCGGAAATCCGCGCGGGCTGGCGTCAATGGCTGCACGAGGGACTATATTTTTACGGCATCTTCGGCGGCGCGCTGGTGCTCTACATGCTGTTCAATAAGATTGTATTTGGCGTATCCATGCCCGTGAGCGGACAGATCAAATTGTGGTGGGGCTCACTGCAAGGTTCGACGTACGGCAACCCCATCTCGTCACTGACGGGCTTTTTGGGCTTGGAACAAGCGGAGGGGCTAAACACGTGGGGACCGGTGATGGTCCACCTGTACGCGCTCAAGGACTGGCTGGGCAAAAGCGCCAATATTTGGATGGCGGTGGGGCTGGTTGGTATCGCGGCGCTCGTCATCTTGGCTACACGACCTAAGCGCGTCGTCCGGGCCGGGACGCGGCTAGCGCTGCCGGTGTTACTCGCTGGCTCCATTCTGCAAATGTTCTATTACACCGGTCAGGGATACGCCGGCTCCAAAGATTGGTATTGGGTCACCCAAATGCTGATGTTTGCCCTGCTGGGCGCGCTCCTCTTTGACCTGCTCACCCGTCCTCTGCGCCGCATCCCGTTTCCCTTGCACATAGGGAACAGAGCCGGGAGCGAAAGCCTCGGTTCTCTCCTCACTTATGCCATCACCTTCCTCCTGATAGCCTCGCTTGCCATTCCATTTATAAATGTCATCATTCAGCGGATGCCATATAGACCGGTGTCTGCTAACGCTCCTTACCTAGATGTGATTCCTTTCCTCGAGAAAAACACCGAACCCGGCGCGCACATTGGCATGACCGGCGGCGGAAATGTGGGTTACTTTCTGCAGAGCCGCACCATCACCAACATGGACGGCTTGATCAACAGCGCGGCCTATTTTCAGGCCCTGCAAGCCGGCCGCGCCGACCAATATCTTGCCGCGCGGGGGATGGATTACATCTTTTCCAACCCTGACATATTGCTCAACCCGCCGTACAATGGACAATTCCATGCCTGGTCTGTGGTTGTGGCGCAATTCGGGAAAAAAGACCTGCTGAAGTACGCCCCGTGAATCTGCGCCGTGGAGGCTGTGATGCGTCGAACATTTCTTTTTATTTGGCTTCTTCCGTACTACATTGGCAATCCCGCAAACGCCCTAAGGTTGTGGATCGCTTCGTGGAACCTGCGATCATGAAAACCAAATCTCCTTTCGCGGTAACCGGGATGCAGTTCGTGGTGTTAATCCTAGCGCTATGGAACGTATTCCGCATCGGCGTGACGATTGCCACATGGCAGACGCTCCAGGAATTCGCTCCTCACCCCGGTCCCTGGTACATCCTTCTGACCGGCCTGTTTTGGACGGTCGCCAGTATCGCCGCATGGCTGGTGCTCCGCCGCCGTTTCGTACACGCCCAAGGTGTGTACGCCCTCACCATCTACGCCTACATCGCCTGGTGGTGGGCCGACCGCCTGCTCTTCTTCCAACAGCCGCGCACCAACGGCCCATTTGCCA
>JAKANW010000789.1 GCA_021823555.1 Chloroflexota bacterium | reverse complement strand
CTCCAATCAAACGGCCCACACCGAAGGTCAGGCCGGCCGCGGCCAGGCCCACCAGCACCTGCCGAAAACCAGAGTAGAGGGGATTTCGGCCTGTCATCAGTGTGATCGCGGCTCCGAACAGGAATAATCCTAGCGCGCTTACCGCCAGACTGACGTAGATTGCCGGCGAGCCGCTCAAGAAAACAAAGGGTAGCAATGGGAAAAGCGACCCAAAAGCGAATAGGAAAAATGACATAATCGCCGCTTCGTAGGCTGAACCGCCCAATTCCTCGGGGTCAATGCCCAGTTCCTCACGCGCCAGGGTGTCGAGAATGCTATCTTTGTCGGCCACCATATGCTCTGCCAATTCACGCGCACGCGCTTCCGGCAATCCCTTGGCCTGATAGATCAATGCCAACTCCTCCATCTCTTCCTGTGGATTGGCATTGATTTCCTCGGCTTCGATGGCGATCTGATGAGAATAGAGTTCCCGCGAGCTTTGAACCGACAGCCATTCACCCAGCGCCATGGAGCCTGCGCCGGCCAGCATTCCCGCGATGCCGGTAATGAAGATTTCGTGGCTTGGCAGGCTTGCGCCCGCTACACCCATGACCAACGATAGAACTGAGAGCAGGCCATCGTTGGCGCCCAAGACGGCCGCGCGCAGAGCATTGCCTCCACTGGCGCGGTGACGGCCTTCCAGTTGTGCTACTGTGCCGCCCGGCAGCCCGCCTTTGGACTGGGTCGCCATGGTCAAAAGCCGCGCGTGGGATTTTTCGTCCGCCGAGAATTTTTCGGCCTCGGCATCGGGTTGGCCGTCGTAAGCTTGACTATCAGCTTGCTCGTTGCTGGTGATGGTCGGAAGGACGAATTGCGTACCGAACCGCCTCGCCAGCCAGATCATGATGGCGGCGCGTGGGCTGGGTTTTCGGGCCGGGATGGGTGCTTTCGCATCTTCCAGCTTTTTCTGCCAAGCCGCGGCGTGTTTTTCCTCGCTGGCGGCCAGTTTGCGGAAGACCTCGATCATTTGTGGTTGTTTCTCGGTTTCGGCCAACGCGGTGTAAAGTGCGGCCCCATCAATCTCTTTTTGGAAGTTGGTGCGGTAACGCGCAATGTCGTTCTGGGTTGTCATAGTTCCCTCCGGTGCATTACTGAATTTGGAAAATGTATGTTGTATACGGAGCCAATTCTACCAGCGGCTGGGCACTTAGGGTTGTCATTTCCGTCGTGCCCATAAGCGGTTTCAAGGAAGCGCCTGATTGTGCAGGAACGTTCGCCAGGTTCAGCGCGTATTTGCGGACAGATTCTTTGCCGAGGTTGATCAACACGAGAATCTTCTCGCTGTCATTTGCGCGTAGGATCGCATACAAGGAGGAATTTCCCGTGCTGGGTAGGATAGCCGCTCCGGTTTGCAAGGCCGGGTGCGTATTTCGAAGTCGAATGAGGTCGCGGTAATGCGAAAGGAGGGAGGTGCTATTATCCATTTGAGCGGCAACATTGGTTTGCGTGTAACCAGAATCAGGCGCGCGCCAGGGCTTGCCAGTGGTGAATCCGGCGTTCGCCGCGTCCAACCACTGCATGGGGCGGCGGATGTTCTCGTCTGGTTTTTGGCCGATCATGCCGATTTCTTCGCCGTAGTAAATGAATGGCACGCCCGGCGAGGTAAGGAGCAGCGACGCGGCTACTTTGGCCTTATCTACGCTTCCGAAGAGCTGGCTCATCGTGCGGTTTTGGTCATGGTTGGTGAGGAACGGAGCGTATTGTCCGTTGGGCATAGATTTTTCACTGATCTTGAGGGCCGTTGTCGCATAAGCAGCCTGTCCGTTATTGGCGGCGGCAATGAAAGCATTTGCCAAATTGAAGTCGAATGCCAGATCGAGCTGATTGCCGCTGGTGTAGGTGGCCAGGACATTATCCGGGTCGCCAGAGACTTCACCGACAGTCATGGCTTGCGGATTGGCGGCCTTATAGACCGGGCGGAAATTCGCGTACCATTGGTGGGTTGCCTGCGTATTTTGCTGGTTTTGTCCGTCTTCGATCAGATGCTTGGCGGCATCCAGGCGGAAACCGTCCACGCCTACATCTTTGAGCCAGAAGGTGACGATCTTATCCATTTCCTGCGTCACCGCGGGATTGTTGTAGTTCAGGTCGGGCATGAAGCTCTCGAAGATGCCGTAGTAATAGCCGGTGAGGGATGGATGCCAGACGCGTTCGCCCCACGGCCCAAGATATTTGGGGTCGGTTTGGCTCCAGATGTACCAGTTGCGGTAGGGGGAGTTGACATCGCTCTTGGCTGATTTGAACCAGGGATGCTGGTCGGAGGTGTGATTCAGCACCAGGTCAATGATGACGCGGATGCCGCGTTTGTGGGCCTCTTGCAGCAGGTTCTTGAAGTCATCCATCGTGCCGTATTGCGGATTGACGTTGTAGTAATCGGTCACGTCGTAGCCGTGATAGGAGGGGGATGGGAAGATCGGCATGAGCCAGATGCCGGTCACGCCCAGGTCGCTGGTGGTGGCGGGATTGCCGTCGTTGAGGTAATCCAATTTTTGGGTGATGCCGTTGAAGTCGCCAATGCCGTCGCCGTTGCTGTCGTAGAAACTGCGAACAAAGATTTCGTAGAAGACGGAGTTGTCCCACCAGGTGGTGCTTGTGCTAAGAGCGGATGATGTTGGGGTTGGGGGCGGAGGAGTCGCTGTGGGAGCGGTAGGCAGGCAGGAGGTCAGGAGGGAGGCGAGCAGCAGAAAAATTGTCAGGAGTT
>JAKANW010000788.1 GCA_021823555.1 Chloroflexota bacterium | reverse complement strand
CTTCCGCATAGCGCACTTCGACCAGCTTGGAGTTGAGATATTTGCGCTTCAAGTTCGAGACTTTGTCCTGGTACACGATCTGGCCATGATTGATGATGATGACGCGCTTGCACAGGGCCTCCAGGTCGCCGGCGTCGTGCGAAGTGAGCAGCACGCCCACGCCTTCCTCCTGGCTCATGCGGCGAATGGCGTCGCGGATGTTCTGTTTGGCGACCACGTCTAGGCCGATGGATGGCTCGTCGAGCAGGAGCAGCTTCGGGCGGTGCAGGAGCGAGGCAGCCACTTCACAGCGCATCCGCTGACCGAGCGAAAGTTTGCGGACGGGTGTCTCCAGCAGGTCCCCAATCTCAAAAGCCTCGGTCAAGTACGCGATGCGGCGCTTGACATCGCGGTCATCCAATTCATAGATTTTTCCAAAGAGCATGAACGTATCAATGGCGGGCAGGTGATACCACAACTGCGGGCGTTGGCCAAAGACGGTGCCGATCTGATATGCCAGCTTTTGACGCTCGCGCCACGGGACAAAGCCGAGCACTTGCGCCTCGCCGCTGGTGGGATGCAGGATGCCGGTCAGGATCTTGATCGTCGTGGACTTGCCCGCGCCGTTCGGACCGATGAAGCCAAGCAGTTCTCCCGCTTCCATCTGGAACGAGAGGTTGCGCACCGCTTCGACGGGGATGTACTGCGGTTGGAAGAGGGCGCGCACCGACCCGCCCAGCCCGGCGGCTTTGCGTTTGCTCCGAAAGGTTTTACGAAGATCGGTGACTGTGATGGAAGACATTGACCTATTTTACTGCTTCCCATTCAAATTCATAAACTTTGACCCGATTGGAATTTCGCCTCTATCACCGTCTGACAGGCAAACTGCCGCACCCCGCCTTGACCGAACTGCTGTCCCTGCTGCTAAACTGGGATCGTACTGTTTTGCGCCGTGCCTAGGATTTGATGCAGGGTTATGCTGGAAATGGTTATCGTGTTGATTTGTTGCCGCTGTATCCTGTTCATAAAGAAATTGTTTATCTGGTATCCGGGCGAAGACCGACTGTCGCGTAGGTATCATCACAAAATTGTCAGCTTGTTTTAATGTCCCTCAAAGGTTTCTGTTATATGATGGGCTCATAGGAAAGGAGGTACCCATAGAGACACCACCTGAATTCCAAATCAAAGGAAAGGGTGAGACGCCCTGAACTGGACAACTTTCACGTAGTTCCAGACGTTCTCCAAACGAAAAGAAGGATCCGATCCACTCTTTCCCGGGCAAGATAAAGACCATTGACGGATGGGAAACCCCCATCCGTCATTTTATTTAAGAAGTTATGGGGGTTCATCTCTTCCTCGACGATAAAGCCACACATGACATTCTTGCTGGTTTGAATGATTTTTCTCTTGACAGTTAAATAAATATGGGTAAAATGAAAAACGAACGTTCGTTCATATTTCAAGAGAAGGAATCCATGTCCGAGGAAACACTTACGAAAGGGGAACGCACACGGCTTGCGATTGAAGATGCCGCGGTGGAACTATTCATGGAACATGGCTACCATGCCACCTCCATGCGGCAGATCGCGGAGCGGGCAGGGTTGGCGCTGGGTGGAATCTACAATCATTTTTCCAGTAAAGAGGAAATTTTCGAAGCCATCATTGTTGACAAGCATCCGTACAAAAAGGTTTTGCCTTTCGTCCTTGCCGCGCAAGGGGAGACGGTGGAGGATTTTTTGCGAAACGCCGCCCAAATCAGTCTTGCTGAACTAAAGAATCAACCCTATTACCTGAAATTGATGTTTATCGAGATTGTTGAATTCAATGGCAAGCATGGGTCGTCCCTGTTGCGCGAGGTGGCGCCCAAAGTACTGCCCGTGTTTGAAAAATTGGTGAAAGGCAGGAAAGACCTGCGAGCCACCAACCCCGCTATGTTATTGCGCTCATTCTTTGGAATGTTGATCTCCTACCTCCTCACGGAAATGATTATTGGAAATTCACACGTTGGCGCGCTCATGCCCAAAAACCCTATGGACGTTTACATTGACATTTACCTGCACGGAATTTTAAAGGAGACTGCATGATTACCAGACTTTTCTCGATCATTCGCAAAGAGTTCATTCAAATCTTCCGTGATCGGCGTACACTGGCAGTGATCCTCGTTATGCCGATCCTCCAGTTATTCCTGCTCGGCTACGCGGCTACCACAGATGTTAAGAATATTTCCCTGGCAGTCTGGGATCAAAGCCATAGCCAGGAGTCCCGCGCCTTGCTGGATGCCTTCCGCGCCGCCGATTACTTTACGGTTTCCTACGCTGCCGGTTCCCAGCAGGACATTCAGACCCTGATCGAGACTGGAAAGGTCCGCGCAGCGCTCATCATCCCGCCCGATTATGATCTCCGCCTGTTGGAAGGGGACGCGCAAGTCTCCATGGTGCTGGATGGTTCGGATGCGGCGGTCGGTGGGACAGCGTTGTCAGTGGCGCGGTTGATTGGCCAGGCCTATGCCACCAAAGTGCTTACAAACCAGATGGCATTGAGCGGAAGGACCGCCTCGCTGGTTCCACCGCTGGAAGTCCGCACCCAGGTTTGGTACAACCCGGATCTTGTCTCGGCATATTTCAATATTCCCGGCGTGATCGGCATGATCTTGTCTTTCATTACTGCTTTGCTCACTGCCACCGCAGTCGTCCGCGAGCGCGAGCGCGGCACCATTGAGCAGTTGATCGTCACGCCCATCCGCTCCTGGGAGTTGATGGTG
>JAKANW010000044.1 GCA_021823555.1 Chloroflexota bacterium | reverse complement strand
TCACCAGATCATGGGTCAATTCGCGGGTGGAACCTCCCGCGCCATACGTGACACTGACATAGGATGGATGAAGAGGGGTCAGATCCTCGATAGTCCGCCGCAGGTTCCGAGCAGCTTCAGGGGAACGCGGCGGAAAAAACTCAAAACTAAAGGTGGTGGCATGTTCCTGGAGGATTTTGCAAATGTGCATATCAGTACCTGTCAATCTTAATTTTCAAATGCTCATCAAGAGGCGGATCGTGTTCTTTGCGTAACATTCATGTTACACATAAATCCAAACATATAAAGAGAGTGGCGACCGATTGGTCGCCACTATGATCTTAGCGATTTCTAACCGGCGTGCCCCTTAACCTGCGGGCCAGGAAGATCACCACTACCAATGCAATCGCCATGACCACGAGGCCAGGGCCGCCGTACTCATCTGCAAAACCAGTACCAGGCAGCGCCTTGGAGGTTGGCACCACTGTAAGTTGGGCATTGGCGGCCTGGGTCAGGGCCGCGGCTACAGTGGCGGTCGAAGGGTCAGAAGTGGGCGGGAGGGGAGTATCGGTCGAGGTGGGTTGGGCCAGAACCGGGGTCGGGCTGGGAAGTGGGGTGAGCGTCGCGGTCGGCAGGATTTGCGCCTGGAAGGTCGCCGTCAACGCCTGAGCGATGTACGCGCCGGCAGTCGTGGTGGCATCTGTTGAGGCTCGTTGGGCCTGTTGCTGCCTCGGCAGGAAGAATAATGCATACGCAGCTACGCAGGCGACAGAAAGAAGTACAAAGCCGCCCATGATCCCAGCGACAATCAGGAATGTTCGGTTGCTGGATTCTTCCGGGGGTGCGGCATCGAAGTTATTTTCATCACCTTCGTACATAGAACACGCTCCTCTTCAAACTAGTTCTTTCTATTATCCCACAACTTCAAGATTTACGAGAGGCACAATCACTGTCTCGCCAGATTCCATTTTGACATCCGCTGCAGGCGCACGCAATCCGCTGGTCAACAGGGTTAACCCCGGACGCAGGGAGGTGATGGTGCCGATCCCGCCCAGGGATGGAGGGCGGCGCATGCGTACAACCTGACCAGGGGCAAAGGCCTCCACATCATGCGGCATGGGCGGTTCCTGAGAAACAGGCAATGGGATGATGATCTCAGGGCGGGTGCCCTTGTAACGGTCATAGGCCTCGGCGTTGAGCGTGACTTCCCGTTTGACATTGGTGCTCAACAGGCGGTGGGCGACCGAATTCATCGGCAGCGCGCCAAACCCATCGGTAACGATAATCGGGAAACGCATCTGGCTCGCCAGCGGTAACAGTGAGGGGAACAAACTTGAAAGAATCAAGCCGCGCACCGGCACGTCGGCGGCAGCCTGCAGGGTTTCGGCATCCTTACAGATTCCTCCCAGGATGATTGAACCGCGCAGACTCATATCCAGGCGGGCAACAGACAAAACAGAATCGGCTTTCTCCGCCAGATTAGCCATCAAGCCGGTATCCATACGGCCATTGCCCCACACGCCCTGCACCAGTGCGCCGGCAGTTTGAATCACGACCCCGCGCTCCGGGATAACCTGTACAACGTTGCCCGGTATGCCCGCCCTTAATTGCACGCCAGTCTCGCCAACTTCCAACAGAACCTGCCCACCCCCGGCTGCAACCACGCGGCCTTCCTTCGGAGTTTGGATCGTCTTTCGGATAATGCCGCGTCCCACGGCCACTTCCGCGCCGGCGGAAAGGCGGTCCCCTACTTTGCAACGCAGGAGCCGGTCGGCCGCGGCAGGAGAAATGTGCAGCACAGTAGCCACATCAATCAGGATATGTTCGCGCGCCCAGGAAGCCTCAGCGACCACCTCAGTGGCGTTGACTTTTTGATTCAAGTGCACGATCACCCGACCAGGCACGGGCAGGAGACGCTCGCGCACAATGGTTGTCAATGGCAGGATATGATGAAGCGGCGCCAGCATCGGTTCAGCCTCCCAGTGTCCAGTGCCATTTCTTGATAAGGTCACGCCGCCGAACCGGGTCAGCCGGAAGGTCCAGAGGACGACCGCGTCCGTCAAAAACCACGCCCAGCGCGCCGCCGGTGACATCCAATTTGGGCGGAATGCGGCCAGGGCCGAAGCCAATATCGGCGCCGTGACTCAACTGCGGGATCAAACGCGCCACCTGACCGGCAGGCAGGGGCAGGACCTCGATACTTCCATACTTAAGCTCAACCCGGGCTTCCGTGCCATCCTGATAGGCCAGCCGTCCGCGCAGGATGGGCATGCCATAGCTTGCAGAAACAACCGGCGAGACGACCGTCCCCACACTCATGAATGCGCCAGATTCGAGTATCTGCACCGGCAACAAATTGTTCCGTCCTGCCGCCGCGCCCAAAATCGGGAGCAGGTTATTCTGATCCAAAATGATCGTAGTGACGCCAACCGGCTGGAGGGCATCCAACAAAAGCAACAAGCTTTGTCCGGGGGAGGGCGCGTCCGAGAGTACGCCGCCGCTGGCAAGGATCGGCTCGAAGAGCGGTAGTTGTCCTGCTTTGAGCGTGGTCACATTGCGCGGGAAGTCGCGTTGAGCGGTGCGTATCGCCAGATAAAGCGCCTGCCGTGCAACCGCCTGGGAGATCGCCTGATCTTCTTTCGTAGCGGGGATGGTTGAGGGATAGAGCGACTTTTGGAACAGGTAGTCGCGCAAAACGCCCACGGAAATATCCAGCGGGGACCAGCGCAGAATGTCTTCCAGGGTGGTGTAATTAAGCAAACCGGGCAAATTCTCACCCAGGCCGAACTGCGGATATACTCCCAGGGTGGATTTGCCTTTGAATCCTGCCGAGACCAAGGCAGCCGAGACGCCGATGTCCACGCTCAGGATGCCTTTGGCCGATCCATAGACTTTACTTAGGAAGCGCATCATGCGCCCGGTGGCATAACCCGTAGGTAGAACGTGGCCGTTCGACCAGGTATCAACCACATCCACCCCTTTAAGTTGTTTCTTGCGTACTTCGATAAACAACCGCGCCAACTCACGGGCAGCCGGATCGAGATCTTCCGTTTCAAGCGAGGGCCGTACATTCGGGCTGAAGTGCAGGGACGAAGTCAGCGACTCGAACATGCTCTTGACCTCGGCCTCCATCTTCTGATTACCCGCAAACAACACTGCCGGACGCTTGTCACTTGGCGTCAGGTAACTGGCTAAACCAATCGGCTACAACAGCTTTTGGATTGAGCGTGAGGCGCCGCCATCGGTGCCGCCAGTTGCCACAATGATTTCAGGACGCTGGCGCAGCAAACCGTCAATCAGTTCATCAGCTCTGCGCCGGTCGTTCAAGCCGACACTATCCACGATGCGGGCATAGATGGTCTCCGTCAGCCGCCGCGCCGATTCAAGCGACACATCCGAGAGCAGGCCAACGATGACAGCTTTGAGCGTCGGCCCGGCTGACAGGGTCGCGACGAACGCATCCACACCGGAGCCGTTGGACTGGGTCGGCGAGATCAAACCGCCAGCATCGTCCAGCAGGGTGCGTCCAATGATGGTCTGCAAACGAGTGACCGCATTCCGGACGCCCTCGCTTACATCCTTGAATGGTGCCTCGGCCGTGGAGGGTGCATGCCCGGAGGCCAAAAAACGATACTGCCCTTCGACCACGTCGAAAAGCACCGCGCGCGTCGTCGCCGCGCCGATGTCTACAGCCAGAAGAGAGTCGCCTTCGATCAAAGAAACAGGCATAAGACCTAATGGATTAATAAAGCAAAAAAGTCAGCCCACGAAGCAAAACGCTCAATGAGGGCCGCCAACGCAGCGAGGAAAACCCCGGCAAACAATACGCCCAACGTAATGGCTATGAAGATCCGCCCAACCCAGGCAAGCACTTCAACCAGGCCGAAACGGTGTACTGCCCCACCCGAAACGGTACGAGCGCTGAATTGAAAATAGACCAGCGTGGTCGCTGCGCCAATCAGGATCAAAACCCCATCGAACAGGGTCTCAAAGTTCATCGGCAAGCTAAAGGCATTGATGGCGGCAAAAGCTTGCGGGAAAAGGGTACCAATCACTGCCCCACCCACGGTCACAGCAGCGCTTACACCCACAAGATACGCCATCGAGGGGCTGCCAACCTGGCTGAAACGCGGCGTCACTTTCATTAGCATCAGGCCACTCAGCAAGAACGGAACGGCGAGCAGGGCACGGTCCAGGGGGGATCCATGCACCAGCGGATAGAGCAGCCGCGGATAGATAACCTGCCACATGGCTACCACCACCACATAACCGCTGGCCACGCCGACAAAGATGTACGTTGCTATGCGGAAAAGCGGATTATCTCCCAGAAGATAACTGAAGATCAAAAGCGTAAACAGGAAGCTGAGAGCGCCCGTGATGATGTCAGTGGAGACCGCCATACTACCCGGCCTCTGCTTCCGCAGCCCGCTCACGCAAGCCTGCTACCATACTCCACAAACTGCCGCCGAGCAATAATGCCACAGTCAATAACAAGCCGAGATTATAGGCATCCCAATAACGTCGCGCCGTGGTCGGGGAATTGGTATTATTTTGTTCGAGATAAGATTCCATGACAGCCGAGTCATACAAGCCGGTTACCAGCCCATTGATCTGCCCGGATTGATAATAGGGTTGTATCATCGGCCCGGCTTGCGCGCTGGAGGCTACCAACAACGGCGCCGGACCGCGTAATGGACCAGCCTGCTCAATCCAGGTGCGACCCGCATCCGCACTATCAGTAATAACAATGATGGCCGCAAAATTCTGGAACGATCCCACTCCTTGCAGCGGCGCGGATTCCCAAGCCAAATTGCCATCCACTGTAAAAGGCATCGCCGAGACGGGGTCTTGTGCAAAAGCGCGCACTCCGCTTAATCCGCCGGGAAGGTAGCCCAGATTCACGTATTCGTTCCCGCGCCGGTAATTGGAGCCGGCCAAAGGTCCCGCAAAGAAACGTTCTGCCAGCACCGAGCCGGTAGCAGAGGTCGAGAGCAAGGCCAATCGCGGGTGGCGCGCGACAATCAGATGATCCAGAAGAGGCGCGGCAGCAGCCTGCATCTCCCCTGCCAGTGATGGCTCATAATCAAAGACCACCAACACAGGAGCACCCTGGGGCAGGAGATCCACTGCAGACAATGCAGACATAACTTCCGCTGGGCGACCGAGCGGTAAGGGGAAGAGACTTGTACCCGAGAAGACCGCTCCTGCCAGCACAATAAAGAGCAATATCGCAATGATCCAGCGCAAAATCTTTTGGGAAGATAACAACCGGCCAGACGTGATTGGTTCGGGCTTCGCCTCTGCCGCCAGGATTTCATCCAGCAGGGCAGCATGTGTCTGCTGTTCTTCGCTAACTTGTAATTTAATGGATTGAGCCTTGGGCTTGCCTGACGGGATAGCCAGCGGCGCAGAGGGAAGTACGCCATGCAAACCGGCCAGGGCGCCCTGCGTTTCGAGTTTATCATCCTCAGCCGCGCCCGGAGACATCACCCCTGAGGCAGCCTCCACCGGACGCATGGCTTGTACCCATGAGGGCAGGCTGGCAGGAGAAATCGCATCATCGCTGGGAACAAGCGGCAGCTCCTCGCCCGCTGTGTGCGACGTGTCCAATGCGGCCGCGTCCGATAGCCAGTCAGGCATGTCTTTGAGCAAGGAATCGAGATCACCGGCGGAAAGTGGTTCCCCTGTAAAGACGGTCTCGCTGCCTTCCGGAGTCAATGCTGGGGAGGCCGGGGGAACAGCGGAAGCAGGTGCAGCCTTTTCGGGTGTGTCCAGGGATTTGAGCCAGTCCAATGGTTCACTTGGGGCCAACTCAGCCGCAGCCGGGGCCTCCGTAAAGGCTGCCGTCGGTTTGGGGGGTTCTGTTGTGCTTCCCAGCGCGCCAGTCAAACCGGCATTCTGCGGAACAGAAGATCGAGGACCTTGCCCTTCCTCATCTTCTTCACTTTTCAACCAAGCTGGCAATTCATCATTAACTGTCGCAGGCTTTGCTGCAGGCTGGGACTCAGCCGGTGCAACAGCTTGTTCCACTCCCAGGGTTTTCAACCAATCCGGCGTCTCAGAGCTTGCCACAGGCTCTTCAGGAGCAGCCGGTTCTTCCCCTTTTAACCAGGCTGGCAATTCGTTATCAACCGTTGCAGGCTGGGACTCAGCCGGTGCAATAGCTTGTTCCACTCCCAGGGTTTTCAACCAATCCGGCGCATCAGAACTTGCAACGGGCCTTTCAGGAGCAGCCGGTTCTTCCCCTTTCAACCAGTCGGGCAATTCAGTATCCGACATGATCGGTTCTTCGGATGTTTCCGCAGGAGCGGTCGCATCTGCCTGCAGGCTGCTTAACCAATCAGGCGTGGATTCGATCCCCGCCGCGGCCAACTCCGCCTCGGCGACCGATCCAACCGCCCCCGCAGTTGTTCCCGTTTCACTGGCCGGTCCTGCAGGTGGAGGTGTCTCGGCATCCTTTAACCAACCGGGCTGGCTTTCATCCGAGCCAGCACTTTCCGGCTGTCCGGCAGTGAGACTCGCCAGCCAGGGAGGCAGTTCGTTTTGACTTGTTTCCCCAGACTCAACTGGTAATTTGGCAGGTGGAATATTTGCACCTTTATCTTCGGGTTTGGAATCGCCTCGGCCCCCCAATTCCACCCAATGACTTGCCTGTGGTTCCTCGGGTTGGGCCTTTCCGCCTGCCCCGGTTTTCCCGGTGAGGCTGGAAAGCCAGTCGGGAATCTCTTCTTCTTCATCAGCAGACTGGGCTTGCAAGCCAGCCAGCAAATCTGAAGCGGATGTCCCTGCCAGCTGTGCAGCCTGGGAGGGCGGTTGAATCTGTTCAAGATCACCTGCTGCAGACTGGCGCGCCTTGTCACGCGCATCCCGCAGCCATTCGGGCAGGATCGGTTCGAGCTCAGAGGTGGACTTTTTAGTCGGTATTTCTCCGGGCTGGATGGGAGCAGGCGCCCCGGTCAGCGGCGACTTGCAATTCCCGCAGACGGTAGCATCGGCCGGGTTCTGTTGACCGCAAACCGGGCACTTCACGTCAGCCATTATTTGCCCCCGTATGGGCGATCGAGCGCCAGCAAAACACGCAGCCCGGTCGTCAACATACCCAGCGCCACGCCAATCAGGATACCGCGCGCGCCGCCCAATGCTCCAACCTGTATGATCCAGGGTCGTAGCGTAGCGCCAACAAATGGGATCTCCCCAAAGGGCAGGGAGGCCGAACCCAGCAGGATCAGCAAAGCAGTAACCAGGAAGACAATGCTCATCACATCCAAACGATAATGCAAGAGGCGAATGGCTGCATACAACAAGGTGACCGAAAGGATCGCCATCAGCGAGGCTTCCACAGGCAGGACGACTCCATTTACAAGCAACTGCATCGCAGGGTGGTCCGGGCCAAGTAACAAGCCAAATACAAAAGTTGCCAGCAGGGATATGATCAACAAGGCGCTGTAACCGCGGCCTTTTTCACGCTGGGCGATCTTATTGCCATGTACCGAGACCAGATTAAAGACTCCCAGCAACACTGTCATCCCAGCCAGGATCATAGCCCAATTAAGCAACTCGGCCTGCATCCCAGCCAATGCCGGGACAAAATACCCTGCCAACACAAGCAGGCCGATGGCAATCGCGATGGCAGCAGAAAGAATGCGCATCAAATGATCCCCAATAATTTAAGCGCTGAACCACCCAACAGAAACAGGATGAGTAGCCAGCGCAAGATATCCTGAACGGTCAAGCTGGCATTGTGAGATGGGCCAGCGCCAAGATAAGCCCCGGCGGCAAATAACTCTTCCCCGATCAAAGGTTCCTGCGCAGCAGCATATAACACCGCCTGCGCGGCCAGATCATCGCTCCCGCCCAGGGTTGGTACATTGACGCGCTCCGCTGACTCAACGATCAAAGCCGCCTCGGGACCGAAGTTACCGATCAAGACATTGGCAGATACATTCTCGTCGCGAAGGATGGGCATCGTACCGGCTGCATAAGAGAAGGGAGTCATTCCACCCAAACGTCCGGTGGTGGGTTGGTAAAGCTCATCGGCGCCGGAGGCCTTATAGCCTGCCTGCATGGTATCCTGACTCAACATCGTCAGGGCTGAATCACCCGAGGTGGCAACCGGCGGCTTGTCGCTGGAGGAAGTGCGTTCGGTCAGATAACGCAGCATCGAAAGCCCGGCCAGAGAAGCACCCCCGTGGCCGGTCAACAAGCCGCCGCGACCGAGGGAAACGTGCAGACGGGTGCCATCCTCCACACTCAAGCCGATGGCGCGATAAAGACGCGTCAACGCCGGGATGGAACGAAAAACAGGATGCGACTTGCGGCGCAGGAAGGTCAATGCCAGCAGCAACAAAAGCGAGCCGATGATAACGGACAGTTCAATCATCGCGCTGCCTCTTTTTGCAAGTAATCCGCAAAGGCGCGTGTTTCAGCATCATTCTCCAACATGCGGGCCAGCGCATCGGCGCGACCGGAGCCGAGGAAGGAACGACCAAAATAAAGCGCCTGGGCGCTGAGCAGGGCAAGAGGACCTCCCGCTTCCAGCGTCCAGGCAGCAAGTTGATCGAGATGATAACGTTGCAGCGTTGCGGCCCAACGCGGCCAATCATCGCGGGTCTGCATGACCTCAGTATAGCATAATTTTTTAAGGTTGACCGCGCGCCGCGCCTGCGTTGATGCCCCGGAATCTTGCAAGTCAATTACAAATTACGGCCCTCCCGTTTTTATCGGGGGACATCCGCAGATTTCGCAGATTACGCAGAAAAAATCTGTGAAATCTGCGTAATCTGTGGACAGTCCTGGTCTTTCCCGTTAAAGGCCGAAGGTCCCAAATTACAGTTTGGCAGCCGTGTAAATGGAGCCAATTAGAGTATTGCCCTTGCGACACTACTTCAACCGCAAAGATTTTGTGGCGCGACATTCATGTCGCCTTGCCAAATTGCGACTTGAATGTTGCGTTACGTTCTAACGTGTCAGTCTGGCGCGCATGACGTGACGTTTGACCGCGCCGAAGCGATACTTGTATTCCTCATCGCCGCGCATGAAATCGAATTCAGCGCGGCCATGGTCCGCGGCCCATTGCAGGACGTGCGCCAACAATACCCAGCCGGGCGAGAGTTCCATGAAGCGGCGATTCACACCGGAGTTGTATCCCCACAGGCGATTCTTGTAATCGAAGTTAAGCGCTGTAGCGGCCTTCTCCCCATCCACTTCCAGGAAGGCCAGCCACAACCAGCCGCCCCGAAAAGCAGCATGGACGGCGGATCGCATCTGGGAGCGCATGACTTGCGTCAGGAATTCCGCTTTCTGTTGGTCGTCCTCCATCAGGCTCAGAAAAGCGTCAATCTCGGAATCAAGCGTCGTTTCATCTTCCACGATGTACCAACGCAGACTGTGCCCTTCTTCGGCGCGGCGGACTTTGCGACGTATCTCATGCCGCTGCTTCTTATCAATCGTTGCGAGGTAGGCATCATAACTGCCCTGCAAGGCAATGACCGGGGTGGGATGGTAAACATCCTCCGTGCAGGTCCAGCCGCGTCGACCGGCTTCCGCTTCGAGGGCCGCGAGAGTGGGAGACGCATCTGGCAGGTTATACCAATCGAAGCCGCGCCAGCTATCAGGGTAGGTGGAGACGAGGAAGTCCACCAGCCCGGAGAGGAAGCACGTCAAGTCCGCCGGGCGAACGATCAAATCCAGGTAGTCTGAGATTTCGATACTGCCCACCAGCATTAAAACCGGGCGGTCATCATGTTCCACCAGGAACAAGGGGGCGATCCCCGCCAAGCGGCCATTCTCGCGGGCAGAGACGAGCACGAGCTTGGCCTGCTTCCATTCGCCACCGCCCAGGGTTTGCCACCAGCCGCTTAAGTATTCATAGCGCAGGAAAGGCACATCGGTGACACCCTCTTCCACCAGCGCGTTCCATTCCGCTGGATCGAGGGATGAAAAATCGGGGTGAACTTGAAAATCCATGTGGCGCAAAATGTCCGCACGCTTGGGTGCGGCAGAATCCCTTCCAAGAAAGTGTCTGGCAAATTTTACCAGTATAATGATAGTGGAATTCCCTTCTTTCTTACGCTTGGCAGCCATGCTCCTCGATTTGACTCTCGCTCCCCTCTATCGTACCGACGGAAAAGAAGCCTCTTCCCTGCCCGGCCTGGTAGCTGTTATGCCGCCGCGCAAAGCAGCCCGCGGCCGTGAGCAGGATCGGCTGGTGGTTTATCTGCTGCTGGCAGGCAATGCTGCCTTCACCACTGCCGAGTATATGCAATTAGCCAACGGCGCAGCTTCGCAATTCTTTCAATCCCCAGGACCGATGACCTCTGCCTTGCGGGCCGCGACAGAAGCTGTTAACCGTCCGCTGCTGGAACGGAACATCGCTACCAGTGGACGCGGGCAATATGCCATCGGCTGGCTGGCCCTGGCCGCGCTGCGGGATGCGCAATGCACCCTGCTGCTAAGCGGCCCAATGCACGCCTTTCTACTCAGCCGGGAATCCCGCCATATCTTCGAGCCGGGCCTATCCGGGAAGGGACTTGGCGTAAGCCAGGCCGCCCCTCATTACTTTACACAGATCACTTTCCAGTCTCATGACCGGCTGCTGTTGGCGGGCAAAATCCCGGCGGCATGGGAATCAACCCTGGCCAGCGCGAACCCCGCCCCCCTGGAGGCTACCCGCCGCCGCCTGCTGACCCTGACAAGCGAAGATTTGCACGCAGTCTTGATCCAGGCAACGGAAGGCGCGGGGGATTTGACTTTATTGCGGACTGCTGATGATTCACCCGCCGGAGCAGCGATAGCACAACCTGCCCCGGCTCCTACCTCCACCGAGAAATTGCTCGCCGTTGAAGAAAATGAGTCTTCGCCCGAGCCGCCCCCGGACTCCTACCCCTCACACGTGGTTCAACCTTCGGCATACGCCATCCCACCCCAGCCCGAAGAGACTCCTTCTACAGAAACGACGCTGACCCCGCCTCCATTGTCCACAACGTCCACGCGGGCACGGACAGAACGTGATTTTCCACTATCCATTCCGCGCGTCAAGCCAAAAGTCGAAGCACCGGAACCGCCGCCCGAGGAGAAGCTTCCGGCGCGGGAAGAGAGCGCGCCTCCTGCCAGGCCGCGCGAGCCATCCCAACGGACGCGTCGCGTTGCAAAGACCGCTGTCAACGGGATGCAAGCCTGGCGTTCGGGAATGGAGCGGCTCAAGCAGAGTCTGCAGAAGTTCCTACCGCGCCTGCTGCCGGGGGACGAATCGGGAAAAAGCCCGGAACTTCCGTCTTATGCCATGACCTTCATCGCGCTGTTGATCCCGCTTGTCGTAGTTACCATTGCAACGGTGGTCTATTTCCGCTACGGACGCAGCCTGCAATATGATAATTACCTTGGCCTGGCCAGCAATGCACGCACACAGGCTGCCAGCTTGAGCGACCCGGTCATGCAGCGCGATGCGTGGAAGTCTGTGCTGCTCTACGTGGACAAAGCCGAGTCTTACCGCAAGACCGGTGAAACCCAAGCCCTGCGCCAGGAAGCAAACACGAGACTTGACCAATTGCTGGGCATCGCCCGCCTGCAATTCCAGCCTGCCTTTAGCAGCGGGTTGGGGATCGAGATCAGCCGCATGGCGGCAACGGATACAGACCTGTACCTGCTGGACGCGCGCACGGGGAAAGTTTTGCACGCCCAATTAACCGGTCGCGGCTTCCAAATGGACAACAACTTTAATTGCGAACCCGGTCAGTATGGCGAGTATCAGGTCGGACCGCTGGTGGATATCCAGGCGCTGCCCTTATTGAACTCGGCCAACAATTCCACCGTGCTGGGCGTGGATGCCGCAGGCAACCTGCTGTATTGTGCACCTGGCCAGGTGCCCCTGGCCAGCTCCCTTCCGCCGCCATCCAACACAAACTGGGGACGAATCACTGCCATCACACTTGACTCAGGCAACCTCTATGTATTGGATGCGCAGTCACGCGCGGTATGGGTCTACGTGGGCAGAGACAGCACCTTCGTGGACAGCCCATACTTTTTCTTCGGCAACCAGGTCCCGGAACTCCAGGATGGGATTGACATGGCTGTCAATGGCGATACCCTCTACCTGCT
>JAKANW010000787.1 GCA_021823555.1 Chloroflexota bacterium | reverse complement strand
GTGGAAACGACCATGTAATCATAGCTAATCGTTTTTCCGCCGGAGAGCTTGACGCGGCTCTTGTCAGGCTCGATCAACTCAATATCCCCGAAGATAACTTCGACCGTAGGGGGCAGGAAGTTGCGTGTGGGCTTGATAACGTCGGCGGGGGAATACATGCCAAACGGAATAAACAAAAAGCCCGGTTGATAGTAGTGCGTTTCATCGCGGTCAACGATGATGATGCGCCACTCCTGTGGGTCCAATGCGGCGGACATTTTGTTGGCGACCATTGTTCCGCCTGTGCCTGCTCCGAGAATTAGAAATGTTTTCATGAACTGTGTCTCCTTGGGTGAGTTTTATGGAAGCGCGTTTACAAGTTCAGCGCGTTTGGCAAGGGTATCGCGCATCGAAGCGCGCAAGAGATCGAGCGCCTGGATCAGGCGGCGGTCGCCGAGGGCATAGACAATAACCGTGCCGTGGCGTTCGCTCGTCACCATGCCTCGCTCGCGCAACACCTTGAGGTGACGCGACACGAGCGGCTGGGGCATGTTCAACTCGGCGCAGAGTTCCGTCACGTTGCGCGGGCTTTGCGAGAGGGCATAGAGGATCGTGATGCGGGTGGGGTCGGCCAGCCCGGCGCAAATCTCGGCGTGGAGTTGATGGACTTCGAGTTCGAGGGTGGTGTTCATCGTGCGCTTCCTTATATGCAAATATCCATATATCTTCATGTATCTTAGCCCCAGGGCCTGTTTTCCCACAGTGTGCCTCATCATGCAAAGAGCATGATGGATGTAACAACTTGTGAAAATATTCACAATATAAATTGTACAAAACGTCAACTATTTCGCACGCAGGGTTTACGCTCCCCCACGGCGAACTTTTCGCCTTTTGACCTCTTGCATCAGTCAGCCGACATTAGAGAACTCCTCCTGCGCCAGAGCGTTCTGGGCGCTCTCTAGCGCACTTTTGCAAGAGGTCTCATGATATGCTTGCCCAATACCGTCATGGAAAAAAACAAATCCGAACTGCGTCTCACTATGCTCACTCTTATCCGTGTGGTGTTGAACACCGCGCACCGGATGATCTATCCTTTTCTGGCCGTCTTCGCGCGCGGTCTCGGCGTGGACGTGAGCGCCGTCTCCGCGTTGGTGGCGAATCGCGCCCTCTTTGGCGCGGCCACGCCCTTTATCTTCCCCTTCCTCGAATCACGCGGACGGAAGTTTGGGATGGCGCTGGGACTCGGTCTCTTCATCATCGGCATGACGCTGGTAGCGCTGAGCCCGAGCCTGACCACTTTGGGAATCGCGCTTGCGCTGGCGATGGTCGGCAAAGCCTTCTTCGACCCATCGGTCATTGCCTACCTCGCCGACAACAGCCCCTACGAGCGGCGTGGATGGGTCACCGCCCTGTCGGAGTTCGCGTGGTCGCTCTCGGGTATGGTCGGCGTGCCGCTGATGGGATTCCTGATCGCCAAACTCGGCTGGAACTCTCCGTTCGTTTCGCTGGGGCTGTTGGGCATCTTTTCTTTGGCGGCGATCCTGTTCCTGATTCAGCGCGCCCATCCAGTGGAGCCGCACAAAGATGGCGCGCTCGGAAATGTGCGCGCCATCGCCACGTCAACGCCTGTTTTGGCCGCGTTATCCATCGGATTATGCGCGGTCATGGCCAACGAAATGGTGAACCTGATCTTCGGCGTGTGGCTCGAAGATTCATTCCAATTGCAGATCGCGGCATTGGCCGGGGCTTCCGCCATCATTGGGCTTTCCGAACTGGGCGGCGAGGGATTGGTGGCGCTCTTCGCGGACCGATTGGGCAAAGTCCGCGCGACGGGTTTGGGGATCGTGGTCAATTGCGCGGCGGCGTTGTGGCTTCCCGTCCTTGGCCGCACGGAGGTCGGCGCATTGATCGGCCTCTTTTTCTTCTACATCTCGTTCGAGTTCACCATCGTGAGTCAGATTCCCCTGATGAGCGAGGTGATGCCGAAGGCGCGCGCCACCACGCTCTCGTTCAACGCCGCGGCCCATTCCCTCGGGCGCGCGTTGGGAGCGCTGAGCGCGCCGGGCCTCTATTCCTTAGGGTTCACCGCCGTGACCGGCGCGGCGATCCTCATGAACCTGCTCGCGCTCGCGGCGGTCTGGTACGTGTCGCGGCACCATGAATAGGCGCACAGATACCCACGTGGAAATTACAGCCCTTGCTCTTCTGCTTTTGGTGTTGGCTTTTTTGCTGACCTGGGTCCTCGTCCCCGCGCTGTACGGACTCCCCTCCGTGCCGACGAAACATGCCCGCATCCGCGCGGCGCTTCGTCTCGCGGACCTCAAAGCGGGTGAGGCCTTCGCCGACCTGGGCGCCGGGGACGGGCGGACTCTCGTCATCGCGGCGAGGGAGTTTGGCGCAAACGCAACGGGGATCGAGATCGGGCCTGCCCAATGTCTCGTGTGCGGGGTGAACGCCTGGCGAGGCGGAATCCGCTCAAAGGTCAGAGTGAAGCGGGGAAATTTCTACAAGGCCGACCTCCGCGAGATGGATGTCGTCTTCGTCTACGCCACGTCGCGCGAGTTGAGTCGCCTGGAATCCCATTTGCAGAGTCAATTGCGTCCGGGCGCGAGAGTGATTACCGTGGGCTCGAACTTCCCGAATTGGGAGGCGACCAAGACCGACCGCGAGAATTTGCTTTTTCTCTACGTCATGCCACAGTACGGACGTACCGTTGAACAAGACGGCGCGCCCGCATAGAATCATAAAAAAAGGAGAATGACATGAAAC
>JAKANW010000786.1 GCA_021823555.1 Chloroflexota bacterium | reverse complement strand
GTTTCAAACAAGTTGAGGGCAACGTCCCGAAGGTTGAACTTGAGCCGATTTTGGCCTCTTACAACCAACCTTCGGGAGGTTCCAACCCAGATGAACCATACCCATATGATTTCTGATCGAGTGCGGTGCGGGATAATTCCCGTATACTGGCGGATTGCCAATCCGCCCCACGGAAAACTAAATGCAAACCTTGAAACTCCCTCTCTGGTTATCTTTCCTGCTTCTGCTGGCAGTGACCATTCCTCCACACGTCATCGGCATTGACAAGTTCGCCACGATTGACGAGCCATGGTGGGTCATCTCCGGATCGAATTATTATTACGCGTTAACCCATCACGACTTTGCCAATACCATCTATGATTATCACCCGGCAGTGACCACCACCTGGGTGGTGACGGCTGGCATGTTGACGGTCTTCCCGGCGTATCGCGGTTTCGGGCAAGGCTACTTCGATGTCCGCAAGTTCAACTTCGATGACTTCCTCAAGGAACATGGAAAGAGCACCTTGGACTTATTGCGCAACAGCCGCCTGATCCAATCGGCGTTGTTGATCGTGCTGGCTCTGTTGAGTTTCTTTTTGCTGCAACTATTGATTGACCGCCTGGTCGCGTTGCTGTCTATTGCGCTGGCGTTTGACGCGCCGTTCTTCCTGGGTCACTCGCGCTTGCTCAACCACGAGGGGATGCTGGCCCTGTTCGCGCTGGTCTCTGTGCTGGCGATGCTGGTCTATCTGCGCACGGGCCGCAAATGGATCTATCTCCTGCTGTCGGGCGCGGCGTTTGGGCTGGCGCAGTTGACCAAGTCGCCGTCCATCGTGGTGATACCGGTCGTCGGGCTGATGTTGTTCATCGGACTGTTCGAGCGCGGCAAATCGCTGGGCGCGAAACTTTTGGACGCGGCCAAAGTATTTGCGATTTGGCTGGTCAGCGCGGCGGTGGTGTACGTCCTCTTGTGGCCGGGGATGTGGGTCGCGCCGGGCAGGATGTTGTATGAAATCTACGGCAATGCTTTTAGTTACGCATTTCAAGGCGCGCGGCTGGATGTGACCCAGGAACTCCAGCCTGCGAAGTTCAGCCTCGGCACGGGCGTGACCGGCACACTCAACTTTTTGGGACGCTGGGCGTTGCGCTCCACGCCGGTCACCTGGCTGGGATTGCTGCTGGCAGCTTGGTGGGTGGTGCGTCGCACCCGATCCAACGGAAAGGGTTCAAGCAGGGAAGAAGGCCACGTAAGTGGGTTGCAGCCAACAGAAAGGTGCGACGCACTTGTAATGAGCTATCTCGTCCTCTTGGCGATGTTGTTCATCCTGATGTTCGGGGTTGCTCAGGGACGCGACTCGGCGCATTATATTCTCACAAGCTATGTGGCGCTGGATGTGGTGGCGGGAATCGGCTGGGGCTTGGCGTTGGCCTCTTTGGCGGCGAGCAGGCCGGAGCTGGGTCAGATGCGGGTGGTTGTTCCGGTCTTCGCAGTTTTGTTCGCGCTCCAACTTGCCAGTGCGTTGCCTTATTATCCGTATTACTACACCTACGAGAATCCGCTGATCCAGGCAGTCAGTGGGAAACCCATCGTCTACGGCTATGGCGAGGGGCTTGAACAGGCGGCGGCTTATCTGGCTGCCAAGCCAGACGCGGGGGCGATGAAGGTGTACGCCTATGATGGCCTAGGGCCGTTCTCGTATTTCTTCCCCGGCACGACCGATGTGTTCAAGAAGGTTTATCTGACTGAGCCGGGCCTGCCTTCGGTGATCCAGGGAATGCAACACGCCGATTACCTGGTGGTGTATTCTGCGGTGCAGGATGCGCTGCCGGAATCTGCCGCATTCCTCAACGCCATGCAAAGCGTGGCGCCGGAGAAAACCATCTATATTGGCGGTTTGGATTACGCGCGTATTTACCGCATCGCCGACATTCCCGCCAGCGTATATGCACAGATGGCAAAATAATGGAATCGCAAACCTTTGACCTCCAACTTGACAAGCTGACCTACGGCGGCGACGCGCTGGGCCGTCTGGAGGATGGGCGGGCGGTCTTTGTCCCGTTCGGGCTGCCAGGGGAGCGCGTGCGCCTGCGCCTGCTGGAAGAGAAGCGCGGGCATGTGCGCGCCGAATTGGTGGAAGTGCTGCAAGCCGCGCCTGAACGGGTCACGCCGAAGTGCAAACACTTTGGCGTCTGCGGCGGATGTCATTACCAGCACATGTCTTATGCTGCACAACTCAATGCCAAAGCGGAAATCCTGCGCGACCAACTGATGCGTATCGGCAAGATCGAGAACCCGCCTGTCCTGCCCACGGTGGCTTGTTCGAGTCCGTGGAATTATCGCAATCACGTGCAGTTCCATTTGACGCCAGCGGGGAAATTGGGATACGTTTCAAACCTCACCGCCGGCCCCTCTCCCAAGGGGAGAGGGGAGCAGATTATCCCGATCTCCGAATGCCACCTGCCCGAAGGACCGATCAACGAGCTGTGGCCGCAGCTTGAGTTCGAGCCGGGCGCGGAGATCGAGTGCGTCTCCCTGCGCGCCGGGGATGAGTTGATGCTCGTGCTGGAGTCCGAAGCGCCTGAGCCGCCCGAACTGGAAGTGGAAGCGGAGCTTTCGGTGGTGCATTTGTTCGAGGATCACGCTGTCGTGATGGCGGGCGACGATCATCTATCCATACAGGTGGCGGGGCAGAATTTCCGGGTTTCGGCAGCTTCGTTCTTCCAGGTCAACACCGAGATGGCCGGGAAAATGGTGGAGCACATCCTCAATCG
>JAKANW010000043.1 GCA_021823555.1 Chloroflexota bacterium | reverse complement strand
GATCTTGCATTTGCTCATCGGTCAGGCGCGCGGCCAGGGCGCGGATGCGTTCGGTGGAGGCGCGGTTGAGTTCGATAAATGATTTGTCTAATGCCATGGGTAGTCTCCTATAGGGGCAGGCTCCATCGTGGGGATGGGATGCTGTTTCGTCGTAGTATAAACTACATTTCCTCGCTGGTGACTGTCACGGTTCGTTTTGATATTTGAAAAGATGGCTCAACTCACTCGACCCAACACTTGGGTTGAGCTTGTCGAAACCTGCGGGACGTTCTTTCTCGACATTATTTAAACACATCCCCTTTGATATTTGCCTTCTTTGTTACGAGGAGAGCTTGGTCATGATGACGACCTCGATCACTTCATAAATTGCCGCAATTGCCAGGGTCAGGATGATCAGGAGGTAAAGTTTACCTGTCTGTTTCAATCCTTCCAAATATCCTTTCGCGCGGCTTTCCAGTCCAACGCTTTTGGGCCACAGGAAGGCGCGGCCTTGTAAGTACGCGGCCAGCATAGTCAAGATGTAAGCCTGGCCTTCAACAATCAACGTGATCGAGTGGGGGATCATCACGAGTCGCAATTCGGGGTTAGCAGGCGAGAGCAACAGCCCCCACAATGTGGCGCGCACAGCGCCAATTACAAGTCCGCTGAAGGGAATGACCAATGACGGCAATGTGATGCTGCCAAACGACCCGATGATGAGATTGACGAAGAAAGTTGCCAGTATGGCAGCCAACACCTGCGCGTTCAAGTAGGCCTGTCCCACGAAGGATAGCGGCCCGGTCATAAAGCCCGCTCCCGCTGCATTCATCAATTCTTCCTGAAGTTGCTGATCGAAGGCTACATAGACCATGAATATGGCCACCAGCCCGTAGTAGAGGATGTTGAGAACGATATAGGTTCGCCGGTTTTCCTGCACGAGTCCCCAGGCGGATTTAAGAAGATTTTTCATGGTGCCCTCCCAACTCCTTTGGCCGAATTCTACAGAAACTATTTTTCAGACGAATCGTTTTCCCATGCGTCGGCGTTTTGTTTGATAGTGTTCAACTGTTCCCAATGCCGTTGAATCGCCGCACCTCCTTTTTTCGTGATCTTGACTTGAGTGCTGGGTTTCTTCGCAACGAATTGTTTTTGAATATTTACCAGCCCGGCCTCATCCAGCTTGGACAATTGAACGGACAAGTTCCCATCACTTAAGCCTGTCAGCCGCCGCAGGGACAGGAAGTCCGCGCTTTCGCAGGCCGAGAGCGCGGTCAGGATCGCCAGCCGCGCTGGTTCATGGATGAGTTTGTCGAGGTTGGCGAGTTCTTCAAATGGCGTTGTCATTTGTTTTCGCCTCGCTGATTGGCAGGTTGCGCAGGATGCGCAGGTGTCCCCAAATCCCTGCAAGGATGATGACAATGCCAATGACCATGAAAACGCTTACCACCTGGGATTTCATGCCGAGCGCTTCCCACCAATTCAGGCCAAAGATAGGCAGGAGGCTGACAACCAGGATCAGGATGGCCGCGCCAAAATTCTCAGGGAAGAGTGCGATGGCTTCTTTTCGAACCGATTCAGTGGCCCTCCAAAAGTTTTCAAACAAAGCCGCGGCAAATACCAACCCAATCGCGCAGATTGGAATCAGCAGTGCCGTGTCCAGCCAGAAGGCCAAAAGGGCCAGCAGGCTGAACAGGATGGATGCAATGAATTCCCGTTTGCGCTGACGGGACGTCTGCTTCACCCGCCCAAAGGCGCGGTCATAATAGCGGCCGGCGAGCCAGTAGAGCAGGGCGCTTCCCGCGAGCGCTAGGAGCGGGGCGGTCAAATCGGCGGTGGGACCGTGATTGTACATGGCCCAGACCGAGACGAAGACAACCAGCATCCCCACAGGCACTTCTCTCAACCCTTGCAGTTTGGAGTAGTTGGCGGCAATGAAATGGATTTGCGTATATCGGTTTTGCACCGGCGATCTCCTTTCTATAAAAGTACTTTATATTGTAAAGTACTTTTACATTATAAGCAGAAAAGAGAGTTTGTCAAGTCCCTGGGAATAAGAAAAGCCGCCAGCATGTGCTGACGGCTTTGAACTTTAATATTCACCCGCAAAGCGTTCATGCACCCACAGGAACTCCTGACGTTTGTTCATCACGCGGACGAGACCGCCGAAGCCGGGGTGATAATGTCACTGCGAGGCACGAAGCAGTCTCCTGTTGCGAGGAGATTGCTTCGTCGGGAAGAGCACCCTCCTCGCAATGACAGGTGGTTTTTAGTATTCTCCCGCGAAGCGTTCGTGCACCCATAGGAATTCTTGGCGTTTGTTCATTACGCGGACGAGGCCGCCGAAGCCGGGGTCTTTACTTTTCAGCAGTGAATGAAGTTCACGCAGGGTCGCGCCATCGGAGCGGATTGCGACGCCATGTTCGAGGGTTGTTGAATCTGCCGTGCCCATGAATTCGCCCAGTTTGGTGGTTTCGCCGAGGGTTGCGTCAATGATGGATTTGCCGAAGGCGAGTTGTTCTTCGATGGCGTCGTAGGAGGGTTTGTCCAGGGCGAGTTTGACGGCGGAGGAGGCGACGGGCAGAACCATGCTCAACGTTCCTGACAGGAATTTGAGATATGGACTGGCTTTCTTGAACCATTCGCGGTCAAGGTCGAGATCGTAGACGCCTTTTTTCATGTCGCCATTGTTGAGGACGGGGAGCGGGAGGCGGGAATGTTCGCACCACAGAACAAGACGGAATTTTTCTCGAATCCATTCTTTGGGGTTGAATTTGCTTCGCTCCAATGGGAAGAGGCTGAAGAGACGTGGACCTTCTTTGGCTTCATCGGTGAGGATATGAAGGAGGTCATCAAAGTTTTTATCGGCTTGACTGCGGAGGCGGCGCACGTTGATGTCAACAGTATCCAGTTTGTTTTCGATGGAGGAGAGTTGTCTTTCAAGTATTTCAATCGCAATTGGCTTGGATGCGGCAGGGGCGTTGTGGAGGAGTCGTTCAATGGATTGCCACTCGTTGCAGACGGGGCAAGGTTGTTCGGGGCGAGCGCGCTTGAGATTTTCCATCAATTTGCTGACTTCAAACAAACCGATGCAAGGCTTGGGGTTGAGACACGGCACAGTGACTTCACAGCGCAAGCCTTCCCAGAAACTCTCAACCAAATATCTGACTTCTTCGGTGAGCATGGCAAGGAAGCGTTCGGGGTACGGCGCGCGGACGGTGATGTGGACATCGTTGCCTCTGTGTTCGAGCAGGGCGCGACCGTTGTAGTCGTCGTCCAGCACGAGGCCGCGCTGCCAATGGACGCTGTCGGCGTAGTGGGCGCGTCCGAGGGAGTATTTGTGCAGGCGGACGATGAGTTGGTAGAACAATCCTTCGGCGGTGGCGGTGTTGCCTTTGTCGTCCACGATGCGGCAGATTTGGGTTTGTTGGAGGTCGCCTGTGGAGGGAGAGTCAAGCCATGAGGTTGCAAAATTTTCGGGGCGGTTGTCGGGGACGAATTGGGCGATCAAACTTTGAGGGTCAGAGTCGCCCATTGGGGAAAGAGCAGGCACGGGGTAGGAAAGATCGAAGCGTCCCATTAGGTCGAGAAAGATTCGGTGTAGAAAATCTGGATAACGAGTATCCGCTGGTCGAGACGGATCATCCCATAAATGTTTGAGGTGAGAAAATCTTACCAAGCCATGCGCGTTGCGAGTGGCTTCATCATCAAGGATATAACTCATTGCGGTCGCGAGCCAGTCGGGTCTTAAGATGACGATGGGGTCATCCTTGTAATGGATGAGATGACCGAGGCGGTGCGAAATGGTGATGAACAGACGCGCAATCTCATCATCCATGTTGTGAGCGCGGCAGATGGCGAGGACTTCATCAAGCGGCAAATACGGGACGTTGCGCGCTTGCAGGGCGAGGCGGACATCGGCAAAACTTTTCGGCACGGAGCGACCCACTTCGGGCAGTTCGGCGGCGACGCGGGCAATGGCGCGTTTGAGTTCTTCGATGCCTTTGCGGTGACCGTGCGCGTCGGGCTTGCTATCCACGAAGAAGAAGTCCACGACGGTTTCTTTGCCGAAGAGATCCCACAGTTCCTGACGGTCAATATCGGGCTGGCGCTGTTGAGGTCCGCCGTGCGTGGCGACGACGAGAATCTTGGCGCTCGGCTCGCGATGCTTGACCAGTTTGATCCATTCCTTGACGAAGCCCTGCTGGGGTCCTTCGCGCGGCTTCCAGACGACGAGATAGACGGCGGGCTCGCTGAAGAACAACTGGTGCGTGGGACGGTAGACGCGCTGTCCGCCGAAGTCCCAGCCGTTGAGGGTGAGTTCGGTTTGGGAGTCGGGGTCGGTGAGTTTGATGGGTTTGATTTCAATGCCGTGGGTTGTGGGAAGTCCTTCAATAAATGGCTCGTCGCGTAACGCGCTGAGTAAACAAGTTTTGCCTACTTCACCTTCGCCCACGAGGATGAGTTTGGCTTCGTTGAGGATGATTTGTGCTTCAGCTTTTGCACGCAGATATGCTTTGACAGTGTCAAGACCTTGTTTGTAGGCTTCAGCAAGTTCGGGGTTGAGGGGATTGCCATCGAGGTTGAGCAATTGCAACTGTGTGAGCGCGCCAATTGACTCTGGCAGCGCCGTCAATCGGTTGGCGCGGAGATATAGTGACTGCAGTTGCGTGAGCACGCCAACCGACTCTGGCAATGCCGTCAGTTGGTTGTGGGAGAGATACAGTGCCTGCAACTGTGTGAGCGTGCTAAGCCCGCCAAGTGACTCTGGTAATGTTGTCAGCCCGTTATTGGAAAGAATTAGAGTGTGTAAATTAGTGAGTCCTCGTAGCGACTCTGGCAAGGCTATTAATTGGTTGAAGGAAAGATCCAATGTCTCTAATTGCAAGAGTTTACTCAACCGCTTTGGCAATGTTGATAGTTGGTTTTTGGAAAGATTTAGTACTTGCAAATGTGTGAGATTGCCGAGTGGCTCTGGCAACATCGTCAGTTTGTTGGAGGAGAGAGCCAGTGACTGTAACTGTGCGAGATTTTCCAACCACTCTGGTAGTGCCGTTAGATTGTTACTGGAGAGATCCAGCGACTGCAACTGCGTGAGCTGTCCCAGCCACTCTGGCATTGCTGTCAGTTGGTTGTGGGAGAGATTCAGCCACCGCAACCGCGTGAGTTGTCCCAGCGATTCTGGCAGTACCGTCAATCGGTTGTTTGAGAGATTCAGTGACCTCAATTGCGTGAGTTGCCCCAATGACTCTGGTAATGTTGTCAGTGGGTTATTGGAAAGATAAAGTGCCTGCAACTGCGTTAATTGTCCCAGTGACTTTGGCAGTGCCATCAGCTGGTTATATGAAATATGCAGTTCCTGCAATTGGGTGAGATTACCGATCTCTTTTGGAATTTTAGTTAATTGGTTTTTTGTTTCAGAAAACGAATAACCCAATTTCAGAACTTTTAGATTTTTGAGATTCCAAAGTTCGGGCGGCAATTTGGTAAGCCCCATGTTACATAGATCAAGTTCCGTTGCGCCCGATTTCAGGGCTTGTGCGATTTTGTTTTCTGCTTGGAGGTAGGGTTGGTCATGGGGCATGGTCTTAACCTTGATTTGCTTGATTTACTTGATGACCATGATTGGATCACTTGATTGTCATGACTGATTACCTTGATTTACAAGAATCCCAATCAAGGTAATCCTGTAATCCTTCTAATCATGGTTAAGAATTTTGTTGTTGTGGACGCGCTTGAATTGCAGGCTCTTCGCGCCGAAGTTGATCAGCAGACCGATTTCCATATTATACGCTTCGAGGTAGTTCATGGCCTGGGCGAGATGGACGTCTTCCAGTTGGATGACGGCTTTGAGTTCGACCATGATCAATTTCTCAACGAAGAAGTCCACGCGGCGGGTGCCGATCTCCTGTCCGCGATAGAAGATGGACATTTCCTTTTCGCGTTCGAAAGCCAGATTTTGATAGGGCATTTCAATTTCCATTGCGCGTTGGTAGATGACTTCCTGAAAGCCGTTACCAAGTGTGGAATGGACTTTCATGGCGGCGGCAATAATACGGCGGGTCAAGTCTTCGTGCTTCATCGTCATTTCCAACCTCCAATCATGGTAATCCCGCAATCCTTCTAATCAAGGTTAAGACGTGTGAGATAGGCCTGGTCATGCGCCATAATGACCCCCTTCCAGCTTCCCCCCACAGGGGGAAGGGCTGTTGCGTTTGAAACAAGAGGTTGGGTGAATCATGTGCTGTACTTTTATTGCTTGAAATTGGGTTCGGAAAAGAAATCGCCCCGATGAATTGTGTCATGGGGGCGAAGATCATGATCTGGTTACTTGAGCGGTTCAACGCGGTGCAAAGGTTGATTCTTTGATGCAAGTTCCCACAATTCAAGCAGTTCATCCTGATGCAGCGACGCCCACTCCACGACCATGCCGAGGACGCGCGGCGGCAGGTCTCCTGCGATAATAACGTGTAACCGAATATTTACTTGCGCTTTGTAATCTCCGTACTCGGCGTGAAAATGCGGCGGAACGTGATCGCCAAAGAACATCTTGATGCTGATCCCGAAGAAGCGGCTGATCTCAGGCCTGAGAAAGTTCTTGAAGTTTTGGCAAAATGTCTTCGGGCTTCTTGCCTGTCAGTTTCAGGTAAATTCCCAGCCCGTCCATGTCCACATCTTCATTCCAAACCAATTCGCCGCTGGAACCAATCGTTACCTTCTCGAACTGGCTGTAATCGTTCCAAAGCGCGAAAACCCCTTTTCCCGCGAATTCGGAAAGGTCAACTTCGCCTTGTGCGCCGTCCGAGAATTTGACGTGCAGGCGGAAATCTTTTAGAGGTTTGGCTTCCTTCAGAACAGGCAAGTTTTCTTCCATGGTTTGATTCTACCACTTGTTCAGGTGATTTTTCGAGCGTCGCGTTTGTTCGATTTTGTTTTCTGCTTGGTAGTAGGCTTGGTCATGCACCATAATGACTCCTCTGCCCTTCGGGCATCTTCCCCAAGGGGGAGAAGGTGTTGGGCTGGTAAGAAGAGTTTGGATGAATCATTTGGTGTATGTCTGTTGACTCTGTCGCGCCCGATTTCAGCGCTTCTTCGATTTTGTTTTGTGCTTGGAGGAAGGTTTGGTCATGGGGCATGGTTGCCGCCTTTACCCCCACCCGTCCTCCCATCGCGAAGCACCCTGTAAGGGCAAATGCGACAAGAGTAGTTGGGATGCGAACAGGATTTCTGGGGTCGAATTTGGGAAAGGCGGAAGAACAAAGGCGAAAAGAGTCCGAATGGACTTTGTAGAAATAGCACGGGGATTTGATCCCCGTGCGGGTCCCCATCCCCGCGCGAACGAGGATCGAAACGGAAAAATCTTCCAGACGCGCGGCGCGCGATTTTGCTTTGCCCTCGGCTCATCTTATTCCTCCCGCCCAATTACCACATCCTCCCTTTGCACGATCCAAATCCGGGATCGCAATTGCTCTGAGACGCGGAACAACTTCTCGTGCCGAGTGGGATGCTCGAAATTCGGGAGCAACTCTGCCAGCGGTACCACCACGAAGGCCTTCGACCAGAATTCCCCGCCAAGCGGTTCGTCATCGAACAAGATGATGTCAATATCAATGGTGCGCGGGGCATATTTGTCCGCACTGCGTACGCGTCCGAGCGCAGCCTCGATAGGGCGGATGACCTGTTCTTTCAATTCGATGACATCCAGGGGAGTCAGAAACAAAACGCAGGCGTTCAAGAAATTCGGCCCGTCCGACCCGAAGGCGTGCGATTCCCAGGCGTTGGAGATGGCTTTGACCTGTCCGTGTTCCCGCAGCAGCCGGATCGCGCCCGGCAAATGGCGCTCCGGTTCGATGTTGGAGCCGAGGTTCAGGTAAGCTGTGTGGGACTCACTCATTGACGAAGATGTTGTCCATGAAAGCTTTAAATGAGATGCCGCCCGCCATCCACGTGGATGATCTCGCCGGTGATGTAGGCGGGTCCTGCCAGCAGGAAGACCAACGCCTGCTGGACTTCATCCACTTCGCTCCAGCGCCCGAGCGGGACGTTCTTGATTACGCCCGAGCCTGTTCCCGTATCTGCGGGCGGGAGCACGGCCCCCAGGGCCAACCCGTTAACCGAAATGCGCGGCGCCAGCGCGACCGCCAGGGATTGGGTCAACGCTGCAAGCGCCGCTTTACTGATCGTATAAGGGAAATGGTCCGCGCCGGGACGCAAGGCGCGCCAATCCAAAATGTTGACGATGCGGCCTTCGCCATCTTCAGGGACTTGCTCCGCGAACGCCTGGCTGAGCAGGAAGGGCGCGGTCAAATTGATGGATAGGTGACGTTCCCAGTCTGTGCGCGTGGTCTCCTGGAAGGAAAGCGGCTCGAAGATCGCAGCGCAGTTGACCAATCCATATAACGGACCGAACTCGTTCGCTCGCGGAATCAACCGGAAAACTTCGTCAGCGTTGGAAAGGTCTGAGGGGAGCAGCCAACTGCGGGGTCCGAGAGAAGCGATTTCCCTTTGAACGTCCAAGGCCTCCTGCTCGGAATGTCCGTGATGGATGATGACATCCGCACCTGCCTGCGCGCAAGCCAGCGCAAGCAAGCGCCCCACGCGGCGGGCAGCGCCAGTAATCAGAACCATTTTGCCAAGCAGTGATTCGACCATCGCAGAGATTTTACATCCTGCTGGGGCCCAAAGCAATAGGTGAATAAATTGGACAAACTCAGTCCCATTCTTGACGCCTGATTTTGGAGGTGATAATATCTGCGTGGAGCATTGCAAATACCATCGCTGTTTTGAGATGCCGAGCCTTTAGTGTTATTGGAAAGGGATAAAAGAATGGCTGCCAATCAAAATCCACCGATTTACACGGGTGATATTGCCGAGGAGCATCTTGATCCATCCCGGGAATACACAGTTGCAAACCAGGAAATCGTTTTCTCTCCTGAACAACACGCGATCTGGGTTGACCTGTTCGCCGCGATTCACCAACCCTATTTGCTGGAGCACATCTGTCAGGAATTTAAGAATGGGCTGGCATTATTGCGGCTCGATCCGCGCCGCATCCCCACGGTTACGTACCTCAACGAGCAGATTCAACCGCGCACTGGATGGCGCATCGAGCGGACGGCTGTCCGATACACGCTGGCCGATGACTGGTATGTAAAGTTTGCGCAGCGCATTTTCCTGATCACCGATTATCTGCGCACCCGCGACCAGATGGAGTTTACGCCGGAGCCGGATATGTTCCACGATATTTTCGGCCATCTGCCGTATCTGACCCAGGCTTTCTATGCACGCATAGAAGATAAATTTGCCCCGGCCTACCTGAATGCGACCCAGGCAGAGAAGGAAGTGATTAAACGCCTGGCTTGGTACAGTACCGAGTTTGGATTGGTCATGGAAGACAATCGTATCAAGGTGTTTGGAGCCGGGACGATTTCCGGTCGTAGTGAACTCACCAATACGATCATGGAGTTCTACTGGCTGGGCCGGGATAATGTGGTGGATTACTGCGGCGATGTATTCGAGCAACTCCAGGACAATTTCCACGCCCATCGAGAGGATATCAACCGCATCGTCTCCGGTATCAACGGGCTGCACCAGCAAGGACAGATGTCATCCCAGGAGCAGGGCTGGAACGTCGTCCGGGCGCTATATGACAGGCTGGGCATCCCCCGCGAAGGATACTTTGGCGGCGAGGTGATATTGGCTCCGTTTGACGCGGAGATGATCGCCCAAATCCCTAAAACAGTCTATGCTTTCAATCCCATGTTCTTCGTCTGTGAGTCATTTGAACAGATGGATGCGTTGCTTGACTCCTACCTGCAGCCGATTGCGCTTCGAAGCAAGTAACGGACATCTCCCCATGTAATTTCACGTTCGGGATGTTTTGCCTTTGATATTGAAACCGTCCCGCAGGTTTTGAGAATAGGTCAAATTTGCTCCATCGAACACTTGGGTTGAACTTGTCGAAACCTGCGGGACGTTCTTTCCCAACTTAGGCGAAATGTTTCATAGCTCTTTGGCTTTCCCCGCGCGATATTGATTGAGCGCTTTTTGGGGATAATTTAGTAATCGCCCGTTCAACTTCTGAGCTCATCATGAGAATCTCCTTGCCGATGGCAAAAATCTGGCACAATCGAAAATATAAAACTGACAGAATTCATTCGCGCTGCCGTTGGATAAATCTACTGAAACTTTTTCCCCCTGTCCCGCATCTGATACAATGCAAACGGTAAGTTACAAGCCGCAAGCGGCGTCTGGATAATGCAAAAGTACAAGAACCGAGGTAACCATGTTCAATTTGGGAAGTGTGTCCAATCCTTCAAAAGACAGCGGAAATTCTAAACACGTCAAGGTGCTGGTGCTGGGTTCGGGACCGGCCGGGTTTGCCGCGGCGTTGTACGCAGCGCGGGCGGAACTCCAGCCGGTAGTCCTGACCGGGACCCAACTGGGCGGGCAGGCCGCCCTGACCTATGCCATCGAGAACTACCCCGGTTTCCCGGAGGGCGTGGGCGGGGCGCAGTTGGGAGAACTGTTCCAGAAGCAGGCCGAGCATTTCGGCGCGACCACGGAGTTTGATTTGGCCAATGCAGTGGATTTTTCCCAACGGCCGTTCAAAGTGACAACCGATAGCGGCGAGTACCTGGCCGACTCTGTCATTGTCAGTACGGGTGCCAGCTCAGTGACCCTGAACGTGCCCGGCGAGAAGGAATTGACCGGCAAGGGCGTTTCTTATTGCGCTACCTGCGACGGCTGGTTCTTCAAGGAGAAAAAGGTGGTGGTGGTCGGGGGCGGCGACTCCGCTTTAGAGGAAGCTTTGTTCCTGACGCGATACGCCTCCGAAGTGAACATCCTCCATCGCCGGAATGAGCTGCGGGCGGGCGCCATTTTGCAGAAGCGCGCCAAAGAGCACGAGAAAATCAAGTTCATCTGGAACACAATCGTGACCGAGGTGGTCGGCGCGGATAAGGTAGAAGCTGTGCGCTTAAAGAATACCCAGACAGGCGAAGAGACGAACTTCGAGACGGATGGCGTGTTTATCTTTATCGGTCATACTCCCAATACGGAGATTTTCAAAGGTCAGTTGGAGATGGATGAGCGCGGCTATCTCAAGGTCAACCAGTTGATGGAGACCAGCGTGCCCGGCGTCTACGCGGCAGGGGAGGCGGCTGATCCGCATTTCCGGCAGGTGGTCACTTCGGCGGGAATGGGCGCGGCGGCAGCCATCCAGGCGACGCGCTTCCTCGAGGCGCAGGAGACAGCTCGAAGCGTGGCCTGAACCGGTTGGTCTAGTCCCGGAATGAGGTAATGTGACACACCGTCCCGAAGGTTTGAGAAGAGCAAATTCTGATTCACGGATACCTTCGGGACGTTTCTTATAGAGAGTAATCACCATGCAAAGGTGGTGGACAGGATTTCAAGTGCCGAATCGGCATGGAAATCCTGTTTTTTTGTCCGAAAATAGCTGTTTGACAGTCTAATCATGTGACAAATTGAACTATTAAACTGCCCCACTTTCGGATAAAATGATATTATCTCGCTAATTTTGGAGGAAACATGGACAAAATTTCGATCATCGGCGCAGGCATGACCGGCTCGACCGCGGCTCATTGGCTCGCCGAACGGGAACTGGCCGACATTGTGCTCGTGGACGTGGTGGAAGGCATGCCGCAGGGCAAGGCGTTGGATATGACCGAAGCCATGCCAATCGTGGGCAAGGATGTGCGGGTCGTCGGCACGAACGATTATGCCGCCACCAAAGGCTCGGACATTATCGTGATCACGGCGGGGCTGCCGCGCAAGCCCGGCATGAGCCGTGATGACCTGTTGACGGCCAATGCCGATATCGTCGGCAAGGCAGCCACCGAGACCCTCAAGTATTCACCGGATGCTATTTTCATCGTCCTGACCAACCCGCTGGATACAATGGCTTACCTGACCATGAAATTGACAAAGGTGGCCCCCAACCGCGTGGTCGGACAGGCAGGCATCCTCGACTCGGCTCGTATGCGCGCCTTTGTGGCGATGGAGACGGGCGTGAGCGTGGAGAACATCAATTGCTACGTGCTCGGTGGTCATGGCGACGAGATGGTTCCGTTGACCCGGCATTCCAACATCGCCGGTGTGCCTCTCAACCAGTACCTGGCCGCCGATA
>JAKANW010000042.1 GCA_021823555.1 Chloroflexota bacterium | reverse complement strand
GGATGAAGCCGATGGGATAGTCATTCCCGTTTTCCTCATATCTGGCGTCGTAGCGGCACGGCCCGTAGGAACGGGAATTAATGAAGGCGATTTCTTTTTCGTAGTAAATCTTGCGCGGGATGGTCAGGCCGACCGCGCCGGTGGCGACCACGCGGGCGCGGTCTCGGGCAATGACCCCGGCCAATTCCACGGGATCGTTGGATGGCGTGTCCGCGCAGATGATGATGCTGTCGAAGCCGCGATTGGCGGTGAACGCCACAGACGCTGACTCTGCATTTTGGCGGGAGACAGCCTCCAGTCCAAGTGAGGAGGCGAGGGCAATCCGCTGAGGATCGAGGTCAACGCCGAGGACATTGCATCCCGCGGCTGACGCCAGTTGAATCGTCAATAATCCCAAAAGGCCCAGGCCAATGACCGTCACATTCTCGCCAAGCTGCGGCTCGGCCAGGCGAAACCCGTGCAAGGCAATCGCGCCGAGGGTGGTAAAGGCAGCCGACTCGAAATCCACGGCATCGGGCAGGGGTGTGAGCAGGTTGCGCGGCACCACGTTGTATTCGGCGTGCACAGCATACCCGCCGCCGGCGCAGGCCACACGCTGTCCCACCTTGAACCCGTCCATTCCTTCGCCGAGCGCAACGATCGTGCCCGCTGACGAATAACCCAATACCATCGGCTGGTCGAGGCGGTCGAAAGCAGCCTGGACCGTGTTGATCAGGCCTTCGCGTTTGGCCTTGTCGAGGACTTGTTTGACAAGGTCGGGACGCGAACGGGCTTTGCCGACCAGGGACTTTTCCGCGAATTCGACGACCATCCGCTCGGTTCCCGCGGACACCAGGCTGGCCGCCGTTTTGACAAGGGCCATCCCCTGACGAGGGGTGGGCACGGGCACATCTTCGACAGCGGCCCGGCCATTTTTCATATTTTGGAGCAACTGTTTCATCGGAATCCTTGACCTACGATCGTTTTTATCGAAACGAGTATACCCCAAGTTCCTGCGGTGATATAATTCACACCCTAAACGACAAATCAAGGAGAAACTTCGTGTCTGATCCCCGTGTTCAGAAATTTGCCAAAGTACTGGTCGAACATTCCGCTCGCATTGTCCCCGGCGACCGAGTGTTGATCGAGGGCACCACCGCGGCCGAACCCCTTATCCGTGAGCTTTACATTCAGATCCTGGAAAAAGGCGGGCACCCACACACGATGGTCGCCCTGCCCGGCATGATGCCCTTCAGCCAGGACGAGTTCTACCTGACCTATGCCAGCGATGCGCAACTGGATTTTGTGCCAACCTTTTATAAATTGGCCTACGACCAGTTCGAGAGCCGCATCCGCATCCATTCCGCGACGAATGCGCGCGGCACCACCAACATTGACCCGGCCCGGGTCCAACGGCGCGGCAAAGCCCTGAGCGTCATCACCGAAGCCCAATTCCGGCGCGGTGCGGAAGGCGTCTTCAAGTGGGTGACCACCCTATATCCCACCGAGGCCTACGCCCAGGATGCCAGCATGAGTCTGAAGGAATATGAGGATTTCGTGTTCGGCGCGGTACATGCCCACGAAGCCGATCCAATTGCCTACTGGAAGAGCACAGAGACCGGTCAACAGCAAGCCATTGATTTTCTGGCCGGTAAGGGACAGGTGGTCTTGCGCGGGCCAAACGTAGACCTGACCCTCTCGATCAAGGGCCGCAAGTTCATGAACTCGACCGGCACCTATAACATGCCGGACGGCGAGATCTACACTGGTCCGGTCGAAGACTCGGTCAACGGCTGGGTGAAGTTCACCTACCCTGCCATTTACGGCGGCGTGGCCGTCGAAGGCGCGGAACTGACCTTCTCCAACGGGCGCGTCGAAACCGCCGTAGCCGAAAAGAATCAGGACTACCTGCTCAAAATGTTGGAATCCGACGCGGGTTCACGCTTCCTGGGCGAGTTCGCCATCGGCACCAACTTCGATATCAACCGCTTCACGGGCAACATCCTGTTCGACGAGAAGATCGGTGGCTCGTTCCACATGGCGCTCGGCGCGGGCTATCCTGAGACCGGCTCGAAGAACAAGTCTGCCATCCATTGGGACATGATCTGCGACATGCGCACCGACTCGGAGATCACAGTGGACGGAGAGTTATTCTATAAGAACGGGCAATTCGTTTTCAAGAAATAGTTGAAAGCTCGAGGTTTAAAAGTTGAAGGTTGAGGCAGATACTCAACCTTCTTTTTTATACTTTGAACATTACTGCTCAGGCTTGTCATGCTGAGCAGAGCGTTCTTTGCGGAGCGAAGCATCTCTGCCGGACTTGGACAAGATTCTTCACTACAAATGACACTGCGCAAGATGAGCTAATACAATCCCACCGAGGGATCCACCTGGCGAGCGTAAGCGTCAATCCCGCCGCGCACGCTAAAAACATTTGTCCAACCCTGGGCAACCAGCCAACGGGTCACATCGGCACTGCGCACGCCCTGATGACACATGACATAAATGCACGCATCTTTAGATTGCGCCTGAGCCGACAGCGCCGAGAAGCCCTGACTCGCCAACCGGCTCGTCGGTGTGACCTCGAGCCTGGCGTCCGTTATCTTGGCATAATCCAACTCATAAGGCTCGCGTACATCCAATAAAATAAAATGCTCTTGAGAGTTGATCTTTTGTGAAAGCTCTTCAACTGTAATCTGCGGAACCATAATGCCTACCGTTAAATCAGGCGCGCCAGAAACCATGCCGCAATGGGCGGACATCCTCCGAGGTGACAAAACATTCCGGGTCGGTCTCATGGACCACCTGCTCGGCGCGCGCCACATCCTTGCGCAGGACGCTGACGCTCAACATGTGCACCATGCCATCCCTGCCGCGCGCCGGGATTTCGGTCACGCCAAAGCCAGCTTCGCGCAGTGTTTGCGCCAGCACCACCCCGCGCCGCGGACTGACGATCTGCAGGTGGATGTGGCCGATGGCCAGCCGCTCTTCGATCAACATGCCCACCACGTTGCCGGTGGCAAAGCCGGCTGCATATCCCAGGATGTTCAGCGGATTGCTGAGGTGGGACAACACATTGGTAATGGCAATGATATAAATGACCGACTGGCAGAACCCCAGCGCCCAGGCAATCCCCTTTCGACCGCGCACAACGAACAACATGCGCAGCGTGTCGAGGGACATATCCGAGACGCGCAGGGCAAAGATGACCAGCGCGCCCAACCAGGCGGATGGGGAAAGTAAAAAAGTGAACATCCTTTATTTCTTCTTGCGGGAAGCCACCCTGGCTTTTTCGCGTGGCAAGGCCGGCACGTACAGGCGTTCGGCGTACTCCTTCACCATGCGGCGCGTGCTGAACTGCGGCGTGACCGTGCGCAGGGATTCCTTGATGCGCTCGATCCATTCGCGCGGCAGGAAGGAACTATCGCGGTCGTAGAAGAGCGGGATGATCTCATTTTCCAGCGTGTTGTACAGGCTCTCGGCATCGGCGGGATCCTGTGTTTCCGGCGAGGCGGGGTCCTTGTCTTCGCCAATAGCCCAACCGTTCCTGCCGTTGTAGGCTTCACGCCACCAACCATCCAGGACGGAGAAGTTGAGCACGCCATTCATGCCCGCCTTCATGCCCGAAGTCCCTGAGGCTTCCATCGGGCGGCGCGGCGTGTTGAGCCACACATCCACGCCTTGAACGAGATAGCGCGCCACGTTCATATCGTAATCTTCCAGGAAGACCAGGCGTCCGCCATTTTCCGCTTTCTTGACCGCGCGGTAGATATCCTGGATCAGCCGCTTGCCTGGGTCGTCGGCGGGATGCGCCTTGCCCGCAAAGATGATCTGCACCGGCATGTTCGGGCGGTTGATGATATTGAACAGGCGCTCTACATCCGAAAGGATCAGGCTGGCGCGTTTGTAGGTAGCGAAGCGGCGCGCAAAGCCGATGGTCAACGCGTAGGGATCGAGCAGGACGCCCGAAGCCACCACCTGCACGGGATGGAATCCGCCGTGCGTCCAGCGGTCACGCACGCGGTCACGCAGGTAAAAAGCCATCTTGCGTTTGAGATGCTGGCGTACCAGCCACAACTCCTCGGCAGGGACATCGTTCAGCTTGTCCCACAGGGCAGGATCATCGAGACGTTCCATCCAATCCGGGCCAAGGTATTTGCTCAACAACACCCGCAGGCGACGCGACATCCAGGTGCCCGTATGGACGCCGTTGGTCACATACGTGATCGGCACATCATCTTCCTCAAGGTCCGGCCACAGGAAATGCCACATTTTCCGGGCCACGCGTCCGTGCAATTCCGAGACCCCGTTGCGACCCTCGGAATAACGCAGGGCCAGCACGCCCATGCTGAAGGATTCACCCCACGACATTTGATGGCGGGCCAGGTCAACGAACTGGTCACGGCTCAGGCCAAGCTCAGGCCACATCGCGCTGAGGTATTTATCCACCAGCCAGAGCGGGAACTCATCGTTGCCCGCCGGCACCGGGGTGTGTGTGGTAAAGATGTTCTGGCCGCGCGTCTGTTCGAGGGCATCCTCAAAGGAGAGGCCGGAAGTCACCAATTCGCGCACCCGCTCCAGGGTCAGGAATGCCGCGTGCCCTTCGTTCATGTGCCAGACCGAAGGGTTGTATCCCAGGGCGCGCAAGGCGCGTACGCCGCCGATGCCCAGCAGCATTTCCTGCATGACACGCTTGTCGAGGTCAGACCAGTACAGGCGCGCCGTCAACAGGCGATCATCCGGCATATTGGAATCTACATTGGAGTCGAGCAAGAGGAGCGGGATGCGGCCAACGCGCGCTTCCCAAATGCGCAGTGTGATATCGTGATCCGGCAGTTGCACTGAAACCGTCAGGGGCTGGCCGTCCTCACGCAGAATAGGCAGCACCGGCAGATACTCGAAATTCATCGGGTTGTTGACGGCTTCCTGCCAGCCATCCTCGCTGATGCGCTGGGAGAAATACCCCTGCGCATACATCAGCCCGACCGCCGTCAGCGGCAGGCCCAGGTCGGAGGCTTCTTTGAGATGATCGCCAGCCAGCACTCCCAAACCGCCAGAATAGATCGGCAGGGTTTCGTGCAAACCAAACTCCATCGAGAAATAGGCGATGGAGTTGGAGGATAATTCGGGGTGGGCTTGATCGGCCCAGGTATTTTGGTTGGTAAGGTAATCGTCGAAGGTTTGGAAGACGCGGTCGTACAGTTCGAGATAGCTCTGGGTCTGGGCAGCCTCGTTCAGCAGGGAACGCTCCAACACGCGCAGCAGGCGGATGGGATTGTGCGAGAGCCGCTCCCACAGGTCGTTGTCAATACGATTAAAGAGGCGTTGGGCATCGGGCTGCCAGGTCCACCATAAGTTGTAGGCCAGTTCGCGCAGGCGATTGATGCGCCGCGGCAGGTCGAAATGATTGGGAAGTTTGGTGTGAAATGCGTCCATAGCGGGGCAATCATACCACACCGAAAGGGGGCGGATGCCGCGTTTTTTCGGGGGGGCGCTTCCTCTGCCTGGGGGTCGTTTGTTGTACAATTGAGACATGTCCACCGTCCAGCTTTTCGTGACCTGTCTCATCGATTCTTTCTACCCGCAAGTGGGTGAGGCCGTCGTGGAAGTTCTCCAGCGCCTGGGCGTCTCCGTGGACTTTCCGCGCGACCAGACCTGCTGCGGACAGCCCAACTTCAACGCCGGGCTGCGCGACGAAGCGCGTTCCATCGCCCAGCACACCATCCGGGTTTTCGAGGCCGCCGAGGGCGACGTGGTCATCCCCTCCGGCTCCTGCGCGCACATGATCCGCCATAACTATGCCGAGCTTTTTGCCGAAGATCCCCGCTGGCTGCCGCGCGCACAGGCATTGGCAAAACGAACTTTTGAATTCACCGAATATCTGGTGGATGTGCTCGGCGTTGATGATGTTGGCTCGCACTGGGACGGCCCGCTAACCTATCATCCCTCCTGCCACCTCAATCGCGGCCTCGGCATTGACCGCCAGCCGCGCACCCTGCTGGCCATGGTCAAGGGCGCGGAATTGCGCGAACTGCCGGAAGCCGAGGATTGCTGCGGATTCGGCGGCATCTTCTCGGTGGAACACCCGGAGCTTTCGGCGGAATTCCTGAAACGCAAGATCGGCAATCTCGAAAAGACCGAATCTCCCGTGCTGGTCACAGCCGACTCGGGCTGCCTCATGCACATCGTCGGCGGACTGCACAGGCAAAATAAAAAGCAACGCGTGATGCACATCGCGGAAGTGTTAAACAACCGATAGAGAATCCCCATGTACAAAGAATCAGCCCACCTCTACGATATCATCTACCAAAGTCAGGGCAAAGATTATGCGGTCGAAGCGCGTCGCATCCATGAACTAGCGCGGCAATATCAAAAGTCATCAGGCAATGCCTTGCTGGATGTGGCCTGCGGCACGGGCATGCACGCGGAATGCCTGCGCGAGTTCTATCAGGTGGAGGGCGTTGACCTGGATGAGACCATGCTCAAAGTAGCGCGCGAAAATCATCCAGGTATTCCTTTCATGCAAGGCGACATGCGCAGCTTTGATCCTGGCCGCCAGTATGATGTGGTGACCTGCCTGTTCAGCGCCATTGGCTACATGCTGGATACCGCCCAACTGCAACAGGCCGTCGGAAACATGGCAAAACTTCTCAGGCCCGGCGGCGTTCTGTTGATCGAACCGTGGTTCACTCTCGAAGCCTGGCACACCGGTACCGTCCATGCCTTGTTCATTGACCAGCCCGATTTGAAAATCGCGCGCATGAACCGGAGTGAAAGGAAGGGCAATCTGTCCGGTTTTACCTTCCATTTTTTGGTGGGCACCCCCCAGGGCATCGAGCATTTCAGCGAACATCACGAGCTGGCGCTTTTCACCCACGAAGAATATCTTGACTCCTTCCGCGCCAATCATCTGGAAGTCTTTCATGATGCAGATGGGATCTATGGCCGCGGACTTTATATTGGCGTCAAACCATAGCTCCTGAAAACGATCACGTTTTACTTCGTTAAACAGGAACCTCCATGGATCAATTCCATCAAAACATTCGCCGCGCCCTCCTGGATGAAAATCTTCAAGCTGCATTGGACGCCAACGCCGAGCGTCGCGTCAAGGGACGCATCAGCGCCTTCGCTTCGTTACCTGATTGGCAGGAGCGCCGCCAACACGCCCATGCTGTCCGCGCGGATGTCATCGCGCATCTCGATGACTATCTCGACCGCTTTATCCAAAACGCACAGGCCAACGGCATCACCGTCCATCGCGCCGCCAACGCGGAGGAAGCCACCTGCACCATCCTCGATCTTACGGATTACACAACAGGTGATACGCAACACGTAATACGTAAAACCCTGGTCGCCAAATCAAAGAGCATGGTCAGCGAGGAGATCGAACTCAACCATGCCCTCGAAGCCGCGGGGCATCGCGTGGTCGAAACCGATTTGGGCGAATACATCGTGCAACTGCGCGGCGAACGTCCCGCCCACATCATCACGCCTGCTGTCCACCTGCGCCGCAACGATGTAGGCAAACTCTTCCACGAAAAGCTGGGCATCCCTTACACCGAAGACATTCCCACCCTCACCAACACCGCCCGCAAAGTCCTGCGCGAGGTCTTCCTGACCGCCGACATCGGCGTCAGCGGAGTCAATTTCGGCGTAGCCGAGACCGGCTCGTTCTGCATCGTCACCAACGAAGGCAACGGGCGCATGGTCACCACACTGCCGTCGGTGCACATCGCGCTAATGGGCATGGAGCGCCTGGTCCCCACGCTCAATGACCTGGCGCTCATGCTCAGCTTGCTGCCACGCTCGGCCACCGGGCAGAAACTCAGTGTGTACACTCAATTGATCAGCAAGCCGCTCGAAGGGCAGCAGCGCCACCTCATCATCCTCGATAACGGCCGCTCCAGGCTACGCGCCGGGCCGCTGGCCGAATCGCTATATTGCATCCGCTGCGGCGCGTGCCTGAACGCCTGCCCGGTCTTCCGCGAGATCGGCGGCCACGCCTACAACAGCGTCTACCCCGGCCCGATTGGCTCGGTCATCTCGGCGGGCCTCTTCGGCCCCGGCTTCGCGCCGCTGGCGCAAGCCTCCTCGTTGTGCGGCGCGTGCAAAGATGCCTGCCCGGTGGATATTGACCTGCCGAAATTGTTGACACGCGTACGGGCAGGGCAGGCAATGAAAGAAGGAAAGAAGAAAGAGGGCGAGGGATTGACTACTCCGCTCAAGCTCGGCCTGCAGACATATAGCCGCGTCGCGACGCACCCGCGCCTGTTCGCCGTTTCGCAGCGACTGGCCATGCTGGGAACGCGTCTCGTTGCCCCTCGCAGCGAGTGGCTGCGCCTGCCCGCCTTCACCGGCTGGGGCTACAGCAAGGACTTCCCGCGCTTCGCGGCCAGGCCGTTTCGGGAGAGATTTGGTAATTTGGGAAATGGTAAATTGGCGGGTAGTAAATTGGGGGATGGTGGATCGGTAACTGTGCAAAACAATAACACGGGCAATACCCAATCCGCCGATGACCAATCTGCCAATCCACCAACCACCCACTTGCTGGAACAATTCACCACCGAGCTGACCGCGCTGGGCGGACAAATGATCCAAACAAAAGACGCCACTGCCTCCATCTTGGATTTCCTGCGAGCGCGCCGCGTGGACAAAATCCACCTGGAACCCAACATCCTGGATGAGTCTGTTTTGCAGGGTGCGGGCATCGCCACAACCTCCACGCCAGACCCGGCGATCCGCGTCGGCGTGACCAAGGCCCTGTGTGGGCTGGCAGATACCGGGTCCGTGCTGATCGCCGACGGGGAGGGAGATCCGCTGCGAGCCTCGCTCCTGCCCGAAGTCCACCTGGTCATCTTGAAAACTTCCAACCTGCTGCCCTCGCTTGTGGACGGACTGCCGCTCATCCGAGGCACGCGTTCGGCGGTCTTCATCAGCGGCCCATCGCGCACCGCCGATATCGAAATGACGCTGACCATCGGTGTGCACGGGCCGGGCGAGTTGTGTGTCTTTCTTGTTGACGATTCAAAACCGGGATGATAGAATACAGCCCGCCCTAAAAAGTGCAAGCCCCCATCGTCTAGCGGCCCAGGACGAAGCCCTCTCAAGGCTTAAACAGCAGTTCGAGTCTGCTTGGGGGCACATGACAAAACCGCCTCACGGCGGTTTTATTTTTTTAACGGGGGGCATCTATCGCAGCAGATACTTCACCGAGCGAATGTAAACAGTCTCCAGCGAAGAACTCGCGCCGAACACCAACTCAATTGGGATATAGATCTTGTCCAACTCGGCATAATATTGCCGGCTGAAATCCGACAGGTCGAAATAATAGGTTTGCCAGTAACTTTCAAGCGTCACGGCGCTCTTGGGCTCCTTGCCACTGTCGGGATCGTTGGCATCCTTGACACCGATGGAAACCCTTTCGCCGCCGATCTGACCGCGCATCTCCACGGCCAGGGTGCTGTAGCGCGACAGGTCAATCGAGGGCCTGCCCTTCGGCAGGTGCTGGTTGACGTAAATGTATGCCGCGCCCCACTGCTGATAGGACGGATAATCCAGGCGGATGGAGTCTCCCTCCTGAGCGGCCCAATCCCTGACCTGCCTGGAGGTGTCGATGCCCAGGTCGAAACCGGTGTTCAAACAGCCGTCCTCCAGGATGGTAACTTGCTGCGGAGGCTCGGCAGGGACCACCTCCGTCCCGAACTGAATGTCATCTAAATGGAAGGTCGCACCGTCCGGGTTCTTGCAGGCGGAGACCACCCAGCCAAATGCATCGGTGAGGCGGCTCAGATCCACCTGGCCAAGGTCGAAGGCATATCGCTGCCATTCGGCGCTGAGGGTGACCTCCATAATCAGCGGCCTGGTTACCGAGCTTGGGGGATCTCCCACCTGATTTCCGCCCAGGAGAAAGGCAACTCTCTCGCCTCCATGCTCACCGCGCGCGTAAAAGCTCAGGTTCTTGTAGAAGCTGAAATCGGGTTGCCGGTTGGGATCTGTCAGGATGTCCGGGGGATAGTTCCACAGCACGCCCGCCCAGCCCACTCCATTGACCGTCTGCGCGCTCGCCGCGGTGTACTCTACGCTCAGGTCCGTCCGCCCGGAATGAGGTGACTCCTTCGAGCAGGCATCAATGTGGAGGTCTTGCTGGTCCCCCTCGTAAAGGTCCGGGACGAATAGATTGCCAAGGGGAAAATCATTGTAAATAGTGGAGGGCGGCGGAACGCCTTGCGCGGCCGGCTCAACTGTGGAGGAGGCCAGAGGCGTCGGGTTGACAACTCCGGGAGGGATGGAGGCGGAACCGGGCGGTGGGATGAATTGGCGCGCCACCAGCAGGCTGTCGCTCTCGAACTTGTTCACCCGCCCGGCGGTGACAATTCCCCAGCTTGGTCCCACCTCGCCTTCGACGGTCTTCCACGGCTCTTCAAAGGGAGCGAAATAGAAGTAGTCAATGTTGCGTTGTTCGGCGATGGCCGTGAACTCATAAAAGAAACGGCGCTGGTTTTCCAGGCTGGCAACGGCATTGCCGCGTTGTAATCCACGCGACGGCCAGCCGGTCTCACCGATCACGACTCGCTTATCCCGAAAGACGTTTTTCAATTGCTCGTACCGGTCGGCTACATACACCGCGCCGTTGTCAATGGAAACTCCATCCCAATACGGATAGATGTGGACGAGAAGGATGTCGGCTGCGTTGATAATAGGCAGCCATTCCGTCTTGGGCCCCCAGCTTCCATCCGGCGCCTGCTGGAGGAACCAGGAACCGATATCAGCATAGGCCACGGGCAGGCCAGTCTCCGCCTTGACGCGCCGCAGATAAGCCGCCAACGATTGGGCATCCTGGTCGCCGCGCAGCATGACTTCATTGCCAATGATGATGAAGTCCACTCTGGTCTCACGGACGAGGGTTTTGACGGCTTCGATCTCCTTCTCATTCTTATTGGCGTCCTTGCCAATCGAGACACCGGGTGCGACGATGAATCCAAATTGCGAGGCGCTGCGGACAATATCGGCATTAATCCCCTGCGATGAATAAGTGCGGATGCCGTTGGATGTATGGATCATACGCTCCAGGTCTTCGTCTACCTCGGCCTGGGACGGTTCCGGGCCAAAGTTGGGTGTCTGGCAATCGCGGTAGGGACTGTAACCGAAGCCGCGGATCGTCCCGGCGGAGGGCAAAGGCTGAAGTTCTGCCGTGATGGATGAGACCCTCCAGATCGCGCCGGGGGTCGTGGCAAGCTCCAGGCGATAGACGTCCGAGGCGCGCACGCGATAGGAAACCTGGATATCGCCAAAGGTTTGGTCGGAGGCGCAGGCCTTGTCCGTTCCGCAATCACTGCTCCACAGCAGAGTATTGTTGATACTCATGCTGAAGTTGACGCCTGTTTCACTTGACTGCGGCGCGGTCACGTACATGCAGGACTCATTCCCATTGCAATGAAGGGTCACCACCAGCAACGATTCCTGCGGAGAGGGTAATTCGACCGGCAGGGCGATCACTTCATTGCTGGCCTGGTTGAGGGGCTGGCAGGTTTGAGAGTCAAGACCCAGTACCACTTCACCGGAGGCGAGGCCGGGGAAAACCAGGATGCAGTTGAAAAAGGTATGAAGGGGAATGTGACTCACCCAATTTTCCTGGTTGAGGGTGGCTGGCGCATCAGGAGAGATGTGCGCCATGGTCGGCGTCGGGACGATGGTTGGGATGAGAGTCGGGCTGGGGGGTACGGTGGTAGGCGCGGGGGCGGGAGAGGCGGTCGGCGCGGGCGAGCAAGTCGCCAGCAGCAATGACAAAATCCAAAGCGGGGTGAAGATCCGCATTTTCGAGGTTTGCTTTCTCATGACGATCCCTCCCTTCGGGAGTCATTTGATCGAGACGTTGTTAATGAAAACCGTGGACAGGGCTGTTTGATCCTGCGTGTCGTAGAATTGCAGCCCGATGAAGAGCGGCGGGTTGACCCAGTCGGAATCCGGGCGGAAGGCGCCGACCGGGCAGGCGAGCTTGACCCATTGCCCAGCGGGTAGTTTGACGGGAGCGGTGTCGTACCACTTCCAGGCTGGTTCCGGGCCAGTCAGGACAAAACATTGACCTGCCAGCGTAACCGGGCCATCCGGCGGGTTATAGACCCAGGCGCTCATTTCCATGGAGAGGGGCAGGTTCTTGCCCTCCAGGCCGATCTGCGCGTGCCGGT